>DUCF01000027.1 GCA_012959965.1 Candidatus Thioglobus sp.
TCAACGGTAATAGCAACCGGTGCCGAAGCATAAACATTGGCAACATAGTTTCTAGGCCCCTGCATCACCGCTCGACCGCCATGAACATCCATCGCATCAATGGCTGATTGCTGCATTAGTGAAGTATTACGATACTTAACAATTGCCGAGATGATTGACGGCCTGTAGCCCGCATCAAGTGCCCAAGTGGAGAGATTAATATTGGCAGTTGCTCGATAAGCGTTAGTTGCTAACGTTGCCAGTTTTTCTTGAATACCCTCTAAATTAGCAATCGGCAAACCAAATTGCTCTCTTATTTGTGTATATGCACTGGTTGTCAACAGCATCGCTTGAGTTCCTGCTGCGCCGGAAACTGGCAAGGAAATGCCGCGACCAACACTTAAACATTCCATCAACATTCTCCAGCCGTGGCCAATCATTTGGTCACCACCGATAAGCCAATCCATTGGAACGAACACATCTTTACCAAAAATTGGGCCATTTTGAAACGGTTCACCAATAGGCTTGTGTCGCGTACCAATACTAACGCCTACAGTGTTTCTGGGAATTAGTGCGCAAGTAATACCAAGGTCTGATTGCCCAGAAAGCGGGTGATCTTTAGCCAACAAATTATCCGGATCAAAGGCCTTAAACGCTAAACCAATAACGGTTGCCACAGGAGCGAGCGTAATGTAACGCTTCTCCCAATTAAGCCTCATTCCCAAGACTTCTTTGCCTTCAAATTCACCATAACAAACAACACCGCTATCAACCAATGAGCCGGCATCTGAACCTGCAACGGTTGAGGTTAGGGCAAAACAAGGGATTTCTTTACCGGCGGATAGGCGAGGCAAGTATTGATCTTTTTGTGCGTCCGTTCCATATTTTTGCAGTAATTCACCTGGCCCAAGTGAGTTTGGCACCATTACCGAAACACCAAGAACCCCGGCAACAGATGAAACTTTTCCAACAATTATTGCGTGCGCATAATGAGAGAACCCTTTGCCGCCATATTTTTTAGCGATATTGATTGCCCAAAAACCGTTATCGGCAATGTACTGCCAAACCTCTTTCGGCAAGTCGTTTTGTTGGGAGAGCTCATAAGAGTTGACCATAGAGCATAATGCTTTCACTTCGTTATCAACAAAGCTTTGCTCTTCTTCAGTGAGCTCCATCGCCTTAAGGCTTGATAACTCACTCCAATTGGGGTTGCCTTGAAAAAGCTCAGCATCCCACCAAACGTCGCCCGCCTCCAGCGCTATTCTTTCAGTTTCACCAATTGGCGGTAGCGCTTTACGCATTAACCCAAACAACGGCTTAGTAAACAGTATCTTTCTAATACCCGAAACAATGAAAATACCAAGAAACAACTGAATACCCATCAATATTTGCAAACTTAATAGCTCCGTTTCCAAGGCAAGCGGCACAACAAAAATTGCGTTTAAGAGCCAAAGGTATGAAAGCTTCGTTTGAGTTTTGGCCAATAACAACAAAGTTAGTGCGAAAACTGCGGCCAATGTTAAACACGGGTTTTGAATTAAATAATCTAAATATTCAGTCATTACAATCTGCCCTTAATTAAGTTAATTGAATAAATTCTAATAAAATTATAGTCATCCACCTTCAAACTACAATTGACATAATATTAAAAAAAGTTAACACTTTATTAAAATAAACTTTAAAAATAACGTCGCCCCAAGACCTTCAGGCCTTATAAAGTCACGAACCTTTGAGTTGGGCTAACATTTTCTCCTGAATGAGATGAATACCCTTCAGTGGGCGTAGCATGACTTTAAAATCAGTAATTAGACCTTCATCATTCCATGTAATGATATCAACACCATTAATATACAAGCCATCCATTTCGACTTCAAACTCAAGTACCGCTTCATTTCCACTGATTATCTCTCGCACATACTTAAAAGGATATTGGCTAAACATAAGAAAAGCTGCGCCCAAGTATTGAACAACGAGATTCTTTCCCACTTGAGGCGTGTGCATCACTGGCGAGTGAAATACAGCATCATCTACCAGCAAGTCACCTAAAGCTTTCATATCTGCCGTTTCAAGAATATGGTGCCATCTTTCAATTGTATTAATTGTCATTTTAAGTCCTCTTAAATAAAGTTAAAGCGATGCCGCCAGTCTCGAGCCTTGATTAATTGCGCGTTTTGCATCCAGCTCAGCGGCAACGTCAGCACCACCAATTAGGTGTGAAGAAATCCCATTTTTCTCCAGTTCCATGTGTAAATCACGTAGCGACACTTGTCCGGTACAAAGC
This sequence comes from Candidatus Thioglobus sp., assembly GCA_012959965.1. Classification (GTDB taxonomy): domain Bacteria; phylum Pseudomonadota; class Gammaproteobacteria; order PS1; family Pseudothioglobaceae; genus Pseudothioglobus. Next base: position 2,261 of record DUCF01000027.1, read on the forward strand.
ACTATCGTATCAGCCGGTAACACATGATCTTCACCATCAAGTGTGTAATGAAGGCCCTCATCGTCAATTTGGTTATATTGAGCGCCCGGCACCATAGCAATTTTTTTTGTTTTTAAGCTTGTACGATGGATCCAACCGGTGGTTTTGCCAAGCCCCGCGCCCAATCGTGTTGTTTTACGTTGCAATAGGGTAATTTCTCTCTTTGGTTTTGGTGTGTTGGCCGTAATACCCGCAACTCCACCTCTAACTTCATTTTCTGGGTCTATGCCCCACTTAGCCAAAAATGCTTTGACATCAACACTTGACTCATCACCGTCGTGAGACAAAAACTCACAAACGTCAAAACCAATGCCGCCCGCGCCGATGACTGCTACACGCCCACCCACTTCCTTTTTACCCCTCAAAACGTCAAGGTAAGTAAGGACTTTGGCATGCTCTTGTCCAGGAATGTCAGGCTCTCTTGGTAGAACGCCAGTAGCAATTACGACTTCGTCAAAGTCGCCGGCTTTAATAATTCCTAAATCCACCCTCTTTCCAAGCTTCAAAGCAACGTTAAGCACCTCTAAGCGTCTAGAAAAGTAACGTAGAGTTTCAAAAAATTCTTCCTTGCCTGGTATTTGTTTGGCGATGTTAAATTGCCCACCTATTTCATCTGCAGCATCAAACAAAGTTACTTGGTGGCCGCATTCTGCGGCAACCGTTGCGCAAGCCAAGCCCGCTGGACCAGCACCAACAACTGCCACACGCTTTACTTGTGATTTTTTCTGATAAATTAAATCCAGCTCGTGGCATGCTTGTGGATTAACCAAACAACTGCTGCGCTTGCGACTAAAAACGTGATCTAAGCAGGCTTGATTGCAGCCAATACAAGTATTGATTTCATCACCTCTACCTTCAACCGCCTTATTTACAAACTCAGGGTCAGCCAAGAAAGGACGAGCCATTGAGATCATGTCTGCATCGCCACGCGCCAATACTGCCTCAGCCACCTCGGGCGTATTAATGCGATTACTGGTAATTAACGGCACCGAAACTTCACTGCGTAACTTGGCTGTGACCCAAGTAAAGCACGCTCTCGGCACCATTGTTGCAATCGTTGGAATTCTTGCCTCGTGCCAGCCAATACCGGTATTAATAATACTGACACCTGCCTCTTCAAGGGCTTTAGCTAACACCACCACCTCTTCCCAAGTACTGCCCTTTTCAAGCAAGTCGAGCATTGAAAGTCTAAAAATGAGAATGAAGTCAGGGCCAACAGCTGCACGCGTCTGGCGTACAATTTCCAACGCCATACGAATACGATTCTCAAACGAACCACCCCATTCATCACTACGTTTGTTGACATGCTCTGAAATAAACTGGTGGATGAAGTAGCCCTCCGAGCCCATGACTTCAACACCGTCGTAACCCGCTTCTTTCGCCATGCTGGCACAATGCACGTAGTCTTTAATAGATTTCAATACACCGCGACTTGATAGCGCCCTCGGCTTGAACGGTGTAATAGGCGATTTAATCGCTGATGAGGAAACAACAAACGGGTGGTAGCCGTAGCGCCCCGTATGCAGAATTTGCATACAAATAAGCCCGCCCTCAGCATGAACTGCTTCGGTAATCTGTTGATGCTTTTTTGCTTCTTTTTTGGTGGACAATTTTTCAGAGAAAGGCATGGCCCATCCTGCCCTATTGGGCGCAAACCCACCAGTAACAATAAGACCAACACCGCCACGAGCTCTGGCTGCAAAATAAGCCGCCATATTCTCGAACCCGTCAGACTCTTCTTCCATGCCAGTATGCATGGACCCCATAAGAACTCGGTTCTTTAAAGTAATATTGCCCACCTTAAGGGGTTTAAGTAAATTTGGGTACAGCTTGTCACCTGCAGTGGCCATTTTATCTCCTGGTCAATTCTTGTAAACGCGTGAAAGGTATTCTCATTGTTTATGAAAAAAATTATAGCTTTTCACGGTCAGTATATAATTAACATAATATAACTAATAATTAACACTTTATTTATAGGAGCCTCTAACTCATGAATGTTCACAGCACTGTTTGGCGATCAATCTCTCGCTTGCAATACCTCTACCCCAATGAGGTCAATGAAATCTGCCAAAGAATTGGCATCTCTCCAGCCATTCTAGCCAATCATAATTTAACGCTTCCGCTTGATTTATTCTTGAGTTTTTTTATCGAGGCGGAAAATGTTTTTGAGAATGACTTAGTGGCTATCAATTACGCACGCATGGCGCAAATACGGCCAAATTATTCTGAGATATTAGGAATGATTTCCCTATATTCTCCCAACCTAATTGAGAGCTTTAAGCTGGTTCAATCCTACATCAATCTTGAGCTGGATGGCATCAATATCAGTCTCAATCAAAAAGCCCGTGTCGTAGAGATACACTTTGTTGCAGACGCGCTTGTGGAGCATCCAAATTTATACGAAAACCTTTGTCTGTCTATCTTTGCTACTTTTATCCAATCGATGCACCACCCGATTAAAAAACTGACAACAAAAACAAAAACCAAGCAACAGACCAGTGTCATTCGCTCGTTATTTCATTGCCCTATTACCTTTGAAGACAATCACACGTCAATTATTCTTTCGAATGAAGTGTCTATGAAGCAGAACCCAACCGCCAATCCAAAATTGATAAGCTTACTCGAAATAATGGCAAAAGAAAAAATTGCCCAACAAACTGGCGAAGGTAATATTGTTAAAAGACTTGAGGACGTTTTTAATAGCTATGAAAACGAATACAGCAATATCAATATTAATGAAGCGTCCAATCTCCTAGGTCTTAGCGTCAACACTCTGCGTAGAGCACTAACCAAGCATCAAACCACTTTTCGTCAATGCCTAAACAACTTCAAGCTCAAAAAAGCTAAGTCTATGCTGGCTGATAATTATTCTTCAAAAAGAGCGGCCTATTCACTGGGCTATACAGAACCATCAGCCTTTATACGCTGGTTTATTAACCAAGCCAAGCAAACACCAAAAGAATACAAACAGGAAATCGCGAACAAAATTCGTTAACAGCCAGTGATGTGCTTTTTACTGCTTTTAGTGACTATGAAGTGCGTTGGCTGCTGCGTCGATAAGTGGCATTCGCCAGTGGTCGTGCAAGCGTCCAGGCGCTTGCTCAGTGCTTGAATACCAAGCAACAACCAGTTGTTTTTCAGCATCAATATAGAGCAACTGGCCGTGAGCACCACGAGCGCAAATAGCGTTACCATGAGACATGTGTCTTACCCACCACATCGACTTATACGACCAACCTTGCATTGTCGGTATTTTTGCCTTAGCAAATTTATCAACATCGCCACCAACAAATAATTTATCGCAAATTAATGGGTTTAATCGGCCGTCACCACCTGTCCGAATCCACTCTCCAAACCGAAGAAAACTTCGCAAAGTGAGTGTCATCGTTGTTTCAGCGCCCGATGGATCTACCATGTACAAACCGTCGTTCGCAACCCCAAGGTGTTGCCAAACTTGTTCGCTTAATAAATCATTCAAATGCCGCTTACTTAGTCTTCGCAACATCCAGCTGGCAACATTGATATTTGGCTCTCGATAAGAAAATACTTGGCCATGTTTTCCTTGTTTTTTGACTGTTGGTAGGTAATCGGTCAAACATTCGGATTGACCTTGTGCTTGCGGCAACATTCCGCCGCAGCGAAGATAACGCCACACCTCTGAATTTGAATTAAGATAATCTTCGTCAAAATCCATGCCGATTTGCATGTCTAAAACGTCTCTCAGGGTTGCATCCACCCAAGCTGATTTATTAAGTTCAGGCAAAATCTCTGTCACCAAAATTGCGTCATCGAGCTCGCCACTGGTAATCATCATTTCCAGCAATAAGCCCACCATTGATTTAGCACAGGACATAATTAAATGAGCCTGATGGGGTGAGGCATAATCATGGTAACTTTCATAGACTATTTTGCCTGCGTGCATAATAGCCAGAGCGTCCGTGTCCGTCGCTCGCAATACTTCTAGCCATGGCAATTGTTCGCCATTATCACTGGTAATGCTTAATTCTTGTAATGGCACCGAACACTCAGTTGGCGACCTAGTGGCGCCAGCACCCCGCCAAACAGTCTTGGTCGGAACCAGTTGTTGAATGTTGTTAACACTCCATTTTAATTGCGGCCAAGAATAAAAACTGCCGTCTGAAAATTGAATAATGGATTCCTTCTTAGGCGGAAAACCCTGCATCCAATTACGTTTAGATCTATCCACCCTTAACTTGCAAAATACCGCAAGCAACTTGAACCAACAATGCAACCAAATCTTCATCATCCATTGGCAAGTGGTGTGTTGGATGCAAACTTTGAGAGGTAAGCACCATAGCCATCATTTGAACGGTATTCTCGAGAGCCCTAATAGGCTTAATGTGACTAATTTGGTCGGCATAAATAGTCACAACACCTGACATTTTCTCGATGTACTTATCTGTCAGCTCTAAATTAACCTCTCGAATATCGGGCCGATCAAGGGTCAATTCATCGGCGGCAATACGTGCGCCCAAATGGGCCTTCAACTGCTGCAGGGCAAGCATACTCATATTATGTAACGCATCGGTAATATGAGGAGATGTTTGTCGGTTAAAGGTAAATTCATCAACAGCTTTACAAGTGTCGTCTATATATTGCTGAAACAACACCTCGAAAATACCAAGCTTGTCACTGAACTGATGATAGAAAGATCCTACCGAGCAACCGGAGCGCTCAATAATATTAGCCACGGTTGTTCGCTGAAAGCCTCTTTCAGCAAATAACTCTTCGGCAGCCAATAGCAACTTACGCTGACTTTCGAGACTGCGCTTCTGCTGCATGGCAGGCTTGCTATTCTCATAAATTGAAATTTTCTTTGACATTTACTGAATACCTCGTTACAATGATAAAACAGTATTGGAATTCTAATTCTATTATAACAAATAAAAACGCAGTCAACAGGTAAATTTACATAATGAGTATTGAAATCATCAAACAAGGCCCGGTTTGCCATTTTGTCATTAATAATCCACCGGTCAATGTATTCACACCGGCCATGCATAAGCAGTTTTATGAGGCTTTGCGTGCGTTCTATGCCGATACCGAACTTAAGGTGGGCATTTTTCGAAGCACAGGAACAAGAGCTTTTTGTGCGGGCGATGATATCAAGTCGCCACGACCAAACTACAGCGCAGAGCAACTATTAGAGCGTCATTTCTACAGTAGTGAAAACTTAGACGAACTGGGCTACCCAGGGTATGAGCGAGAAGTATTAAAACTTAAGCGCACTAAACCCATTATCGCTGCAATTCAAAGTGCCTGTATTGGTCAAGGGCTAGCATATGTGTTATTAATGGCTGATCTTCGCATCGCCTCACCTGAGGCTAAGTTTGGCTTCCCAGAAATTACTTTTGGCATGGGCGGTGCTGCAGGTGCATTACAAATGGCACATCAAATCCCACAAACCGCTGCAATGTATATGGTGCTTACAGGGGAGTTGGTCGATGCTAATTATGCGTTGACCAATCATCTTATTAATGAAATTGTCGACTCAGATCAGCTGCAATCACGCGCTGAAGAATTAGCCAAACAAATTTCGCGCCACCCCGCACAAGCCCTACAAATCGAGTTGGAGGTTTTTCAAAAAACACGCAACCTTTCACGAGAAGATGCAATGAACTACGCCGAACAAGTTTATCGGCTACAGCGTTTTGCTTATGGCAGTCAGCCACCCCTGAGTGAGAGAAATACACAGTGAGCGCCAATCCCCTTGATCGGTTTTTATGGCAATGTGTTGAGCGCTACAGTGAGCGCACATTGGGTCATTGGTTCCAAGAGAATAGCAAACTAAGCTACAAAGAGCTGGGTGAAAAAGTCCTAGCTGCAAGCGCTGGATTGCATGAACTGGGCATTGGCACCGGCACTCACGTTGCCGCAATGCTACCGAACTGTCCTGCCAACTTAATCAGCTGGTTTGCGCTCGCCCGTTTGGGTGCAATACTTACACCAGTTAACAATTCCTACCAAGCCGATGAATTGGCTTACGTCCTTAATAATAGCAATGCAGAATTTCTCATTATTGACGGTCAATACTTAGCGCTACTGGACAAAATTGATACAAAAAAATTAGCCTTAAAACACACTGTTGTTCACGGAGCGCCAAGCGATAAGCACAGTCAATGGCAACAAATGCTGGCACTTCATGAAGGCAGCGATGCGCCCGCCTTGCCAATGAACGAACAAGATTTATTCAGCATTCAATACACTTCTGGCACCACTGGCTTTCCCAAGGGTTGCATGCTGACCCAGCACTATTGGCTGCATTTAGGCCAATTAGGAGCGAAGCTAACACACAACAAGATTCTGGAAAATCTGCTGATTTGGCAGCCGTTCTTTTATATGGACGGCCAATGGCAACTCATCATGACGATGGAGCTTGGCGCAACAGCTTACATTGCAAATAAGATGAGTTTAACTCAGTTTGGTGATTGGCTCGAACACCACCAAATTCACTACACAGCATTGCCGGAGCCCTTTATAGCAGGTCTCGATGAGACTCAAGAGTACCCATGGGATCTTCGCTTAGTGAGTGCTTTTTTATACCAAAAACACAATATTGAAAAATTACGTCGGATGTTCGGGCCTATAGGTCGCGATGCTTTTGGCATGACAGAAGTGGGTGGCGTTACCGCCATGCCATTGGATGCAGATTTGCAGCGCTATGATGGCAGCTGCGGAAAAGCAATGGACGACAGTATCCAAATATGCATCATGAATGAGCACAACCAAAAATTGAGCGCCGGCGAGCGTGGTCAATTATGCATCAAGCGTCCGCACATGCTTCTAGGTTATTACGAGCGCCCTGACGCCAACAAGGAGGCTTTCTTCAATGGCTGGTTCCGCAGTGGCGATCTGGCCTATATCGACGAAGACGGCTTCCTCTATATTACGGGTCGTATTAAGGAGATGATAAAACGCTCAGGTGAAAATATCTCTGCTCGTGAAGTTGAATCTGTACTGGCACAGCATCCAAGTGTGTCTGAATCGGCCGTTGTCGGCGTCCCCGACGAACTCCGCAAAGAAGAATTGAAAGCCTTCATCATTCTAAATAACAATAAATTAGGAACTCAAGACACAGCGCAAACAATTCTCAAGCACTGCGAATCTAAATTAGCTGCATTCAAAGTGCCACGTTATGTCGAATTTATTCGCGATTTGCCTCGCACCCCTACGCGCAAGATAGCCAAGCACAAATTGGCCGATCACGCTATTTCTGGTAACGACCACAGCTGGGACACCCAAGCATGGAAGACTGGAGATCTTGTCACTAAATAAAGTAGAATTATAAATCCAGTTCTGTTTAGTGATATAAATAGTAATATAATAAAAAAGGAAGTATAAGAAAGAAAGAAAGAAAACAATAAAAACAATAAAAGGAGAGTTAAAAATGAAGAAAATTACTACAATTTTTACCACTGCTCTTATCAGTACAGGCCTATTGGCTGCAAGTGCTGTACAAGCAGATGACGGTATGAAACATCAATGGCGTTATGCGTCTGTCGCACCACCGGGAACACCTTGGGTAAACCACGGTCAAGCATTCCGTGATGCCTTGTTTGAAAACACAGATGGCGCTATTGATATCACTATGTACAACGGTGGTCAATTAGGAACTGAAGTTGCAACTCTAAGAGAGCTATCTGAAGGTACGATTGATATTGGCGCATTCTCAACAGCCGGTCTTTCGTCACTTGTGCCGGAAATGGCTTTGGCTACTGCACCGTATCTATTTAATTCTTATGCAGAAGTCGACTGTACTTACGACAACTATTTGATTGATACTTTCACGCCTTTGGTAGAGAAAGCAAATCTGAAGTTAATCCAATGGAATGAAGTGGGCTATACACACCTGATGACTCAGTCAAAAGTACTGACTCCAGATGATGCACGCGCGCTTAAGATGCGTACTTCTATTTCACCAGCGGGTCGTAATTACTGGAAAGCTTTAGGTAATGATGGTATTTATATTCCATTTATGGAAATGGCATCGGCACTGCAAACAGGCTTGATTCAGGGTGCATCAATGCAGACTATCCCGTACGTAGCTATGGGCTTTGGTCAGCTTGCTCCGCATTTCACTCTAACGCGTGATTCACACGATGCGGGTGCGATTCTAATGAATCTTGACTTGTGGAATAGCTTAAGTGCAGACAACCAAGCAGCAATTATGAACTCATTGCAGCCACAGCAAAACTTACGTGCCGGTGTTCGCGGTATGGCGGCTTACTTGCTAGGCAAAGCTAAGGCAGCGGGCATTCAAGTATACGAGTTGACTGACGAGCAACACGGTGCATTCAGAACTGCGGTACAAGATATGTACGCTCCAATGATTGAAGACATGGGTGGCGATGCAGCGACTCTATGGCCAGAAGTTCTTGCGGCGCGTGATCAATGTCGCGCTTCATTAACGTTTCAATAACCACTAAATAAGGAACTCTTATGGCTGCTTTCATGCAACGCTTGTTTAACATCGAGGCTTTTGTCGCTTCAACATGCTACATTCTTGTTGCGCTAGCGATTGTTATCGATGTGGCAGCCAGAGAGTTTTTTAATGAATCTATTTTCGGCATTCAAAGAATAGCAGTGTATTTGGTTATTGCTGTCGCCTATATTGGTATGGGCTTAGCAGCTGGTCAAAACAAACACCTGCGACCGAGATTTGCCGATAACTGGGCGCCTGCTTCATGGCGCCTTTTTATTGAGCGTTTTGGCGATTTATTAGCCGCCGTTTTATTTTTATTTATGGCCGTTGTGGCTTTTCAAATGTTACAAAATAACTTTAACCACCCAGAGTGGTACGCAATGCATATTAGAGGCCCTGTGTGGGCAGTGGAATCAGGCTGGAGAATAGCCACCATTGCCGTCCCGGAGTGGACTGTTCGATGGGTCATGGCCTACGGTTTTTTCTCTACCTCATTTCGATACACAGTATTTTTTATCCGACCCGATTTAAAGCCCGCTGAAGCTGGGGGTGCCGCATGACCTCTATCTATCTATTAGGGTTGGTACTGTTATTATTGGCACTGCGCCAAAACATTATCACCATTCTTGTTGTTCTAGTCTCCACAATTATCTTAGTGTACAGCGAAGAGCGTCTGTATTTCATGACCGAACACATGTGGCGAGCACTCAACAATGAAGTGCTGCTCTCAATACCGCTGTTTATCCTTTGTGGCTCGATAATGACCAATGGCGCCATGTCCTCCCGCCTCATTAACGTCATGCGTGCCGCAACTTGTGCCTGGCCAGGCGGTCTTGGCGCGGCATGTATTTTATCTTGTGCGTTTTTTGCCGCAATTTCTGGCTCATCAATGGTGACGCTTTTAGCGGTTGGCACCATCCTCTACCCGGCGCTTAGAAAAGAAGGCTATAGCCAACAATACTCACTCGGTGCAATTACCAGTGCCGGCACACTGGGTGTCATTATTCCGCCGTCCATTCCATTAATTATCTACGGCATCAGCACGCAAACATCGATTACCGATTTATTCTTAGCAGGCCTCATCCCAGGACTACTACTAACCGCAGCGTTGCTTGGCTACTCACTGGTTAAGAATCGTAAGCTACCTAGATACCCTTTCAAACCTAGGGAATTTTTCATAGCCTTAAAAGACGGAATTTGGTCATTATTAATGCCTGTTATTCTTTTGGGCGGTATTTACTCAGGCCACTTTACCGCAACCGAGTCGGCAGCGGTCGCCCTATGCTACGCCTTAGTTATTGAGCTTTTAGTCTATAGAGAGATGAAGCTTCCACAGTTGAAAAAAATGGTGATTGACACCAGTCAGTTGGTGGGCACTTTAGCGCCAATTATCGCTATTGCAATGTGTCTAAACGACTTGCTTGTTGTAGAGCAAGCGCCACAATTATTAAGCGATTGGATGAAGGCAAATATTGACTCTCAGGTGTATTTCATCTTAGGTTTAAACGCCGTGCTATTAATAGTAGGCACCTTAATGGATATCAATGCTGCCATCCTCATTTTGGCGCCGATCATTCTACCACTTGCCCGTATTTATGGCATTGATCCAATTCATCTGGGCATCATTATGGTGATTAACCTTGAGATCGGCCTATTGACTCCACCGGTTGGTTTTAATCTCGTTGTCGCGATGACCGCACTCAAGGAAAAATTCTCAGATGTCGCTCGATCCGTTGTGCCTTTTGTCGGCATGATGCTGGTGGTGCTGATGATTATCTCTTTCGTACCAGAACTCTCCTTAATGTTAGTTGGAGAGCAGATAATGCAAGATCCAGCATCAATAATGATGGATCTGGACGACTTCTTGATCTGGCAGCAAGAAAATCCAGACTCACTAATAATGGAATAAAACCCCATGAATGATTTGGCACAACTCAATGCCTGTCAATTGGCGCACTTATTGCGAACTGGTGAGTTATCAAACCTCGAATTGGTATCGCAAACCATTGCCCACATTGAAGCGAGCGAGCCTGAGCTAAATGCGCTAACGAATCGTGGATTTGAGCAAGCTTTGGAGCGCGCCAAAGAGCCCTTATCTAAAGGTTTTTTTGGCGGCGTTCCTTGGCTCATGAAAGATCTTATAGACACGCCAGACCTACCCAGAAGCAATGGTGCCCACGTCACTCTAGAACAAAACAATAAACAAGTTAGTGACTTTGTTAAGGCCTCGAATAAAGGCGGCCTCAACCTATTGGCTATGACCAATACACCCGAATTTGGTTGCTCTGTGCATACCAACACCATCCGTTTTGGTGAAACGAAAAATCCATGGTCAGACACCTCTCCAGCGGGCTCCAGCGGTGGCAGTGCTGCGGCGGTTGCTGCAGGCTACGTGCCGATGGCACACGCCACCGATGGGGGTGGCTCGATTCGTCTGCCATCGTCTTATTGCGGTGTATTTGGCTTTAAGCCGAGTCGTGGCATTAATTACTGCACGGAATTCAGTGGCGAGCACGACCTCATCAAGCATCACCACGTCATCAGTCGAAGCGTCAGAGACAGCGCAGCATTTTTAGACCTTACTACTCCTACAGCCAAGCCAAATTTTTGTGAATTAAATGAGGCGCCATTTCAGCCACTACGTATTGCCGTGGATTACGGCGGTTTATTGAGACTTGTGCCAGAAGCTAGACAAATCAAAGCACTAGAATCCACTTGTAAATTGCTAAGTAATATGGGGCATGACCTAGTCGAATGGCAGCAATGGCCTATTTCTGGACAAGACTATTTCCAAAATTTTGAAAATGTTATGCTAAGTCGCATACCCCTACTAATCGGCTTAATTGAACAAGCCACTGGCAAAGATTTTGTCGAAAACAAATGGCTATCTCCCTATATCACTAGCATGGCGCCTAGCGCATTAATCCTCAATGGTGATGAACTTCAAAGAGCAAGTGACTATTTTGCACAAACTAATATTACTGTTAATCAGGCAATGAAAAATGCAAAAGTCGATGTTATTTTGTCCCCCGTACAACCACTGGATTATTTAGCACCTGACAGGATTAGCCCATACAGCCAATTTGAAGGCGTCAAAGACGACTTAAACCAATTCCTCAACTATACCGCTCTCGCCAATGGTACTGGAGCACCAGCAATGAGCGTACCATTGTATTGGCCAAATGAAGGCCACCCATTAGGCTCTCACTTCTACGCCACGCCTAGCGATGATGCACTTTTGATGAAATTGGCTTTTGATTTAGAGCAAGCCCAACCTTGGAAACATCAATATCTAAAATTGGCAAATTAAGGCTACTTCGAAGAGGGTTTGAAACAATAAATTTTGGAAATTTTGCAAGTAGCCCTCAATGGCAATAAATCATAAAATTACCATTATTAGCCAAAATATCACGAATAAACAGCTATAAATGCCATAAAAACACTATTTTTAATGAAATACTGGCTATTTAAGGTGATAAATACACAGAAAATACAAGGTATTGCTAGTTTACTAGCGAAATGAGTTTCTTTATAGGGGTTTATAACGAAAAATAGGAAATTGTTGACTGGAAACAGCCAAACAAGGTTGGCAGATTAAGACAATTTGGCCTTAATCAATTGAGAAACAACACCCATGTCAGCTTTGCCGTCTAGTTGACCTTTAAGAATACCCATCAGCTTACCCATGTCTTTCATCGAATCAGCGCCAGAAACGGTAATAGCCTTGTCAACAGCACTAGCAACTTCAGCGTCACTCAACTGCTCTGGCATGTAGTTGTTAATAATAACAAGTTCAGCTTCTTCAACTTCAACAAGATCAAGGCGACCACCTTCGGTGAATTGTGTGATTGAGTCTTTGCGCTGTTTGACCATTTTTTGAATTACGACCAACGCTTGCGCATCATCTAACTCGATGCGCTCATCAATTTCTCTTTGTTTGATTGCCCCAAGAATCATACGAACTGCCTTGAGGGCTTGCTTGTCTTTCGCCTTCATTGCTGATTTCATATCATCAGTAATGCGTTGCTTTAGCTCAGACATAATATTTTGTGTGTTGTGCTAGAGAGGAATCTCTTAGTACATTCTTTTACGGTGTACGCGGTTCTTAGCCATTTCTTTGTGCGTTCTTTTAACCGCAGCAGCTTTCATTCGCTTGGTAACCCATGTAGGCTTTTCGTAAAATTCTTTCTTTCTAACGTCAGTGATAACACCGGCTTTGTCGCATGAACGACGGAAGCGACGTAGTGCGATATCGAATGGTTCGTTCTCTCTTACTTTAATTGCTGGCATACGATAGTTCCTTTATGATTCTGTTGTTGCTTCAACGCTAGCTTCTTCGCCGCTGTCAAAATCAACCAATTGTACTATAGCCATAGGAGCTTTATCGCCCGTACGGAAACCTGCCTTAAGGATACGGATGTAACCACCAGGACGATCTTTATAAAATGGACCAAGCTGAGTAAATAACTTTGCAACCATGGCAGCATCACGCAATCTTGCGAACGCGTTACGACGATTTGCAACACTATCAGTCTTTGCTTTAGTGATTAATGGCTCAACCACACGACGAAGTTCTTTCGCCTTAGGTAATGTTGTTCTAATAGTTTCATGCAAGAACAGCGAGTTCGCCATGTTCTTGAACATCGCTTTACGGTGCGATGAATTACGATTTAGTTGTCTACCTGACTTTCTATGTCTCATTTCTTTATCCTATTTCCTATGTCTTATTCACTCATAAGGTCAACTGGTGGCCAGTTCTCGATTTGTGTACCGAGCTCCAATCCTTTTTCAGTTAATACTTCTTTAATTTCGTTAAGTGATTTACGACCTAAGTTTGGTGTTCTTAATAAATCTGGCTCAGATTTTTGGATCAAGTCACCGATGTAGTAAATTTGCTCGGCTTTCAAGCAGTTTGCTGAACGCACAGTTAACTCTAACTCGTCTACCGCTGATAAGTACATTGGCGGGAAGTCGTCAGAAGTTGGTTGTGGCTCTTCTTCTTCAACAGGCTCAAGCTCAACAAAAGAAGAAAGCTGGTCTTGCAGAATGGTCGCAGCACGCTTCACTGCTTCTTCTGCACCTACAGAACCGTTTGTCTCAATGGTGATGTTTAATCTGTCTAAGTTTACTTTTTGTTCAACGCGCGCTGATTCCACAGTAAAGCTAACCCGCTTAATAGGTGAAAAACTTGCGTCTAATTGCATGCTACCGATTGTTTCTGCCTCGATATCACGAGCAACAGCAACGTCGTAACCTGTGCCTGTGCCAATCTGTAAAGTAATTCTAATTTTTCCACCAGCATTAACCGTGGCAATTACTTTTTCAGGATTGAAAACACTGACGTCTGAAGCGTTTGCCTCAATGTCAGCAACAGTTACGTCACATGGGCCAGTCTTCTCAATAACAACCGTTGCACTCTCAGTCGCGTTAAGCGATACTGCAGCTTCTTTCAGGTTAAGAAGGATATCAAGGACGTCTTCCTGCACACCTTCAATTGAAGAGAATTCGTGCATAACGCCATCAATGGCCACTTCAGTAACGGCAGAACCCACCATAGAAGACAATAGTGTTCTTCTTAGGGCGTTGCCTAGTGTGTGTCCAAAACCACGCTCAAGCGGCTCAAGAACAACACGATATTCATTATTACTCAATTCAGTTGAATCGATTAATTTTGGCTTTAAAAAATCTCTTGGACTACCTTGCATACTTAATTCCTATTTAGAATACAATTCGACGATTAAATGCTCTGCGATATCAGATGAAAGATCATCACGTGCAGGAACATTCTTGAAAATACCTTTTAACGCTGTATTGTCAACTTCAACCCATTCGGCAACTCCGTGTTGCCCAGACAGCTCAAGAGCTAGTTGGATGCGACTTTGTTTTTTAGCTTTTTCTCTAATTGAAATCTCGTCATTAGCACTAACTTGGTAAGAAGGAATGTTCACTAATGTACCGTTAACTTTGATTGATTTGTGTGAAACCAATTGTCTAGCTTCGGCGCGTGTAGCGGCGAAACCCATACGGTACACAACATTGTCAAGACGACACTCCAGGTATGACAATAGGTTTTCACCTGTCGAACCTTTCTTTGAGCTTGCTTTTTTGTAGTAAAGACGGAACTGCTTCTCAAGTAGGCCGTAAGTACGCTTAACTTTTTGTTTTTCACGCATTTGCAAACCGTACTCAGTCGTTTTCTGACGACGTGCAGTTGCACCGTGCATGCCAGGAAGCTGTGTTAATTTACACTTTGAATCAAGCGATCTAACGCCACTCTTAAGCTCTAGGTCAACGCCTTCACGACGTGCTAGCTTACATGTAGGACCCGTATATCTTGCCATAATTTATCCTTAAACTCTACGTTTCTTAGAAGGACGACAGCCATTGTGTGGAATTGGCGTCACATCTGTAATTAATTGAATTTTCAAACCCTGTGCGTTCAAACCACGAATCGCTGAATCTCTACCTGGACCAGGACCTTTAACACGAACTTCAAGATTTTTCATGCCCATTGCCTGAGCTTTCTCACCACAACTTCCTGCAGCAACTTGTGCAGCGAAAGGTGTTGATTTTCTTGAACCTCTAAAACCTGAGCCGCCTGAAGTTGCCCAACAAAGTGCATTACCATGACGATCAGTAATCATCACAATTGTGTTGTTAAACGTCGCGTGAATGTGTGCGATACCGTCAGAAACAATCTTCTTAGACTTCTTCTTAGTTGTTTGTGCCTTAGCCATAACTATCTATCCTAATTATTTAATTAAACGACGAGGACCCTTACGAGTTCTAGCGTTGGTTTTAGTTCTTTGACCGCGCAAAGGCAGTGATTTTCTGTGGCGAATACCACGGTAGCAACCTAAGTCTCTCAGGCGCTTAATATTCATTGCTACTTCACGACGCAAGTCACCTTCAACCTGAAATTGTGCAATCACACCACGAATCTCTTCCAATTCACCTTCTGTCAATGCAGAAACCTTAGTAGTTGGATCCAACTTAAGTGTTTCGCAAATTTGCTTTGCTCTTGTTTCGCCAATACCGAAAATTGACTGAAGGCCAATTACAATATGCTTATGTGTTGGAATGTTGATTCCCGCAATACGTGCCATAAACTCTACCTATATCCCTTTAAATACAATTATTGAGTGATTAATTTCACTCAAATTTTTAAACTGAAAAAAACGTGCAATTTTACGTTGTTGATCAATCGTTGTCAATGTAATTATCCTTGTCTCTGTTTGTGACGAGGCTCTTTACAAATCACACGAACGACGCCGTGACGCTTGATTATTTTACATTCTTTACACATTTTCTTAACTGATGCTCTTACTTTCATAATGTTTCCTTACTTTAAGTTCGCTTTGCGCATAAGGCCTTCATATTGATTTGACATCATATGAGATTGCGCTTGCGCGATAAAATCCATCACCACAACGACGATGATTAAAAGACTGGTGCCACCAAAGTAGAAAGGCACGCTCCAGTACAAAATTAGAAACTCTGGCAATAAACAAACTGCCGTAATATAGACCGCGCCAACCGCCGTTAATCTTGAGGTTACGCTGTCAATGTACTCTGCAGATTGCGCACCCGGGCGAATGCCTGGAATAAAACCACCGGACTTGCGTAAGTTATCGGCCGTATCTTTGGCGTCGAATGTTAATGCAGTATAGAAGAACGTAAAGAATACAATCGCAGTACCATAAAAAGCAATATACAAAGGCTGTCCTGGCGAAATAGCTGCGGTCACATTTGCCAACCAACCCAAGCCATCAGTTTGAGAGAACCAACTGCCCAATGTTGAAGGGAAAAGGATAATGCTCGATGCAAAAATTGGTGGAATCACGCCGGCCATATTAATTTTCAATGGCAAGTATGAGCTCTGTCCGCCCATCATTTTACGACCCTGCTGACGCTTGGCGTAATTAACGGTAATACGCCTCTGACCTCGCTCCATGAAGACCACAAAAGCCATTACCAGCACGGCCATTAATAGAATAACCACGACTGCGAAAACAGTTAATTCACCCGTACCAACCATGCTTAGCGTATTGCCAAACGAAGCCGGTAAGCCGGAAACAATACCTGCGAAAATAATCATCGAGATGCCGTTACCAATACCTTTCTCACTAATTTGCTCACCCAGCCACATCAAAAATAACGTGCCTGTTGTCAATGTCACTACAGTAACAAAACTGAATGTTAAGCCTGGATTGGTTACCAAGTCAAAACCACCGCCAGATTGCGATTGCAGGGCAATGGAAATACCGTAAGACTGGAATACCGCTAATAAGACAGTACCCATACGAGTGTACTGCGTAATCTTGCGACGACCACGATCACCTTCTTTCTTCAGTTGTTCAAAATGAGGAACCACAGAAGTCATCAAATTCATGATGATGGATGAAGAGATATATGGCATGATACCCAGGGTGAAGATAGACAGGCGCTCTAAAGCACCACCCGAGAACATGTTCATCATGCCCAGGATACCTGTTCTGTTGTCTTCAACTAGTGAGGCTAATGCGTCTTGCGAGATAAATGGAATCACAATATGCGTTCCAAGTCTGAAAACGATTAACGCACCCAATAAATAGAGGATGCGTTTTATTAAATCTTCACTAAGTCCTAATCGAGATTGGCTCATTTCATTACTCGCTAATTGTTCCTTTAGCTGCTTCAATGGCCGCTGTTGCGCCTTTAGTTGCTCTGATACCGCTTAGGTTAATCGCACGATTAATCTCGCCAGACAACATCACTTTAACTCTTAGAATGTTCTTAGTCACTAGGTTGTGTTGCTTCAAGACATCAATATTAATATCAGTTTCGCTAAGTTTGTCTAATTGCGACAAAGTAACTTGCGAAGTGATTATTGAAACGCGCGAAGAAAATCCAACTTTAGGCAATCTTCTTTGTAGTGGCATTTGACCACCCTCAAAACCGATTTTAGTAAAACCACCAGAACGAGACTTCTGACCTTTGTGGCCACGACCACACGTTTTACCCATGCCAGAACCAATGCCACGACCGACACGTTTTCTTGAGGTTTTCTCGCCTTCTGCAGGCTTTAATGTATTAAGGTTCATTCTCTAATCCTCTACTTTTAACAAGTAAGACACTTTATTTATCATGCCTCTAACGCATGGTGTGTCTTCTAATTCTACTGTGTGATTGATACGCTTTAAGCCAAGACCGGTCACTGTTGCACGATGCCTAGGAAGGCGGCCGTGAAAACTTTTTACTAAAGTTACACGTACTGTTGCCTTCTTAGGAGCAGCTTTTTTAGCAGGTGCTTTCTTAGGGGCAGCTTTTGCTTCAACTTTTTTAGCAGGAGCTTTAGTTGCAGCGGCTTTTTTTGGCGCTGCTTGTTTCTCTACTTTTTCTTCAGCCATTACGCTTCCCCAGTAATTTGTTCTACAGTTTTGCCACGCTTAGCAGCAACACTTGCAGGTGATGACATACTAGTAAGCCCTTCGATTGTAGCTCTAACAACACTAATCGGATTACGTGTGCCATTGCATTTAGCCAAGATGTTGTGCACACCAACAGCTTCCAAAACACTACGCATTGGGCCGCCAGCAATAACACCAGTACCGTCAGAGGCTGGCTGCATGTAAACTTTAGCAGCACCAACACATGAAGTGATTGGGTAATGAAGTGTGCCGTTCACTAAAGGAACAGACTTCATAGTCTTTTTTGCCTTGTCCATTGCTTTTTGGATTGCGGCAGGCACTTCGCGTGCTTTACCAGTACCGTAACCAATTTTACCGTTACCGTCACCCACAACAACTAAAGCAGAAAAACCGAAAATTCGACCGCCCTTTACTACTTTAACAACACGACGAATGTTCACCAATTTTTCAATGAATTCGCTTTCTTCGTTATAATTTTTTCTATTATTATCAGCCATTGTATAAACCTGTATAAATACTATTTATTAAAAATCCAGTCCGCCATCTCTTGCTGCATCAGCAAGGGCTTTAACGCGACCATGATATTTAAAACCTGAACGATCAAATGCAACTTTAGAAACTTTGGCTTTCAAAGCTGCTTTTGCAATTAAATTTCCAATTTTAGTGGCAGCTTCAACATTACCACCATTTTTCATCTTAGCAGTAATGGTTGAAGCAGAAGCCAATGTCTTCGTGCCGCAGCCACTAATAATCTGCGCATAGATATGCTGTGAAGATTTGAAAACGCATAAACGTTCTACACCTTTTTCGGCATGTTTTGCTCTAAATTTAGTTGCTCTTCTTAAGCGAGCTTGTTTTTTAGAAAGTTTCATCTAAATACCCTTAATCAATTATTTCTTCTTAGCGTCTTTACGAACAACATGCTCGTTAGTGTAGCGAACACCTTTGCCTTTGTAAGGCTCTGGTGGACGGAACGCTCTAATTTCTGCAGCAGCTTGCCCTACCTTTTGCTTATCGATACCTTTAACAATCACTTCTGTTTGTGAAGGTGTCTCAGCTGTAATGCCTTCAGGCAACGTGTAGTTAACTGGATGTGAAAAGCCTAAAGTAAGGTTTAAAACCTTGCCTGCTGCTTTTGCACGGTAACCAACACCAATCAGTGTTAATTTCTTTTCCCAGCCTTCAGAAACGCCCTGAATTAAGTTCGCAGTATTTGCTCTTGCAGTGCCTGCTTGAGCCCACGCGCCTTTAGTTTCTTTTTTAGTTACTTCTGCCGTAGCAAAAGTTAATACGTTATCAGTATTAGTAATAACAACACTTGAATGAACACTCATGCTCATTTCGCCTAACTTGCCTTTAACTGTTAAAACGTCAGCATTTTGTGACACTTCAACACCAGAAGGTATTGTGATAGGTGATTTTGCGACTCTTGACATACTTATCTCCCTATTAACAAATACTGCACAATAATTCGCCACCAACGCTCTGGGCTTTAGCCGATTGGCCAGTCATAACGCCGTTTGGTGTTGAAATAATAACGATACCCAAACCATTCATAACGTTAGGAATGTCGTTTTTGCCGACATAAACGCGTAGACTTGGTTTAGAAATTCTAGCCAATGAATCAATAACCGGCTTATCATCAAAATACTTTAAAGTAAGTGTTAATGTTTTGGTTGCTGCAGTGTCACCGTCTACAGTAAATGAAGTGATATAACCTTCATCTTGTAATACAGTTGCAATAGCAGATTTTAATTTTGCCGCAGGCATAGATACTGTTGGCTTCTTAACTGCATGCGCATTGCGGATGCGTGTCAACATATCAGAAATCGGATCAGACATACTCATATTATTTCTCCTACCAACTTGCTTTAGATAAACCAGGAACTTCACCATTCATGGTGCGATCTCTCAATTGATTTTTGGCCAATCCAAATTTACGGTAGAAACCGTGCGGTCGACCAGACAGTCCGCAGCGACTACGCTGACGTGACGGTGAAGAGTCTCTTGGTAATGTTTGTAATTTAATCACTGCCTGGAAACGCTCTTCATCTGAAGAGTGAATACTCTTAATAATCTTTTTTAACGCGCTACGCTTTTCTTGGTATTTAGCTACCAATTTTGAGCGTTTAACGTCTCTATGTATCATAGACTTTTTAGCCATCGTGTTATCCTTTATCCTTGAATGGGAAATTAAACATCGCTAATAGTTTCTTAGCATCTTCATCATTTTGTGCAGTCGTAGTGATAGCAATATCCATACCACGCACTCTTGTTACTTTTTCGAAATCAATTTCTGGGAATACGATTTGCTCTGTAAGACCCATGTTGTAGTTACCACGACCATCAAATGATTTCTCGTTTAAACCACGGAAGTCCCTAATACGCGGAATAGCAATATTCACTAAGCGGTCAAGGAATTCGTACATTCTTTCTTTACGCAAAGTTACTTTGCAACCAATTGCGTTGCCTTCTCTAAGTTTAAAGCTCGCTACTGATTTACGTGCAAGACAAGTCATTGGCTTTTGCGAAGAAATTAAACCCAATTCTTCGATTGCGCTTTCAAGTACTTTCTTGTCACCCAAAGCTGAGCCAAGGCCCATATTAATGGTAATTTTTTCAATTTTAGGGACAGACATAGGATTTGTCATTCCTAAGTCAGCCTGTAGTTTTGGCAAAATCTCGTTTTTGTATTGTTCTTGTAATCTAGACACTTCTCACCTATCTTTTAATAAATTAAGCTAGCGCTTCACCGCTTGACTTGAAAAATCTTTCTTTAACGCCATCAGTATTGGTTCTAATACCAATACGATCCGCTTTTTGTGTTTCTGAGTTGTAAATCGCTACATTAGAAATACTTAAAGGCATTTCTTTAGGCTCAATACCACCGGTTATTCCGGCTTGTGGATTAGGACGAACATGCTTTTTAGCAAGGTTCAGACCCTCTACAATTACTTTAGACTCAAGGACTTTAGTTACTGTACCAATAGAACCTTTGTCCTTACCAGCAATAATAATCACTTCGTCATTTTGTTTAATCTTGTTCATTACAGTACCTCTGGAGCAAGTGAAACAATTTTCATAAACTTCGAACTTCTTAGCTCACGAGTAACCGGGCCAAAAATACGTGTACCAATTGGCTCAAGTTTCGTGTTAAGTAAGACAATAGCGTTAGTGTCAAAACGGATCTTAGAGCCGTCTGGACGACGAACACCATGTACCGTACGGACAACAACTGCGTCGTAAACATCACCCTTCTTAACTTTGCCACGCGGTGAAGCTTCTTTAATACTTACCTTAATAACATCGCCAATTCCGGCGTAGCGACGCTTAGAGCCGCCTAAAACTTTGATACACATTGCCTTAACACCACCGCTGTTATCCGCAACATGAACTCTTGTTTGCATTTGAATCATTTTTTTCTCTCTACAATTCGATTAATTAATCAATACTTACTGATTTTTCTACAATTTCCAACAAAGCCCAATTCTTGGTCTTTGAAAATGGCTTTGATTCAGAAACGCGTACAACGTCACCTAAACCGCACTCATTGTTCTCATCATGGGCGTGTACTTTAGTACTGCGCTTGATGTACTTCTTGTAAATTGGGTGACGTACTTTACGTTCTACCAAGACAGCAATTGTCTTATCACGTCCAGCACTTACAACTGTGCCTGTTAGCACTCTTTCTACTGAATTAGACTCGCTCATGATTGCTTCTCGTTAATAATTGTTTTAATTTGGGCAATGGATCTTTTTGTTTTGCCAAGCTTTGTTGCATCATTTAGCTGCTGAGAACGATGTTGCATACGCAATTCAAAGTGCTCTTTTAATAATGTCATCAACGTCTCGTTTAACTGAGTAACGTCTTGCTCTCTTAATTCTTTAACATCCATTACATTACCGTCCGTTTAATGATTGTTGTACTCACTGGCAGTTTTGATGCAGCAAGCTGAAAAGCTTCTCTTGCAACTTCTTCATCAACACCTTGCATTTCAAATAACATCTGACCAGGTTTAATTTGCGCAACCCAGTATTCAACAGAACCTTTACCTTTACCCATTCGAACTTCTAATGGTTTTTTAGTAATTGGCTTGTCAGGGAAGACACGAATCCAAATTTTTCCTTGACGCTTAACATGACGTGTCATTGCACGACGAGCAGCTTCAATCTGTCTAGCAGTCATACGACATCTGCCTGTTGCTTGTAAGCCGATCTCACCAAAGCTCACATTGCAGCCAGTTGCCAAGCCGCGATTGCGACCCTTCATGGCCTTTCTAAATTTTGTACGTTTAGGTTGTAACATCTCTAAATTCCTTTACTTCTTGCCTAATTGTTTGCCTGCACCACGCTTTGACACTTCTTCGATTGTGCCTTTTTTGTGGTCAAGAATTTCGCCTTTGAAAATCCATACCTTAATACCAATAACACCATATTGCGTGTTAGCGCGGTATGAAGAGTAATCGACATCAGCACGGAAAGTGTGTAATGGAACACGACCTTCACGGTACCATTCTGAACGCGCGATCTCAGCACCATTCAAACGACCACTTACCATAACCTTAATACCGAGTGCGCCGATACGAGTTGCATTACCAAGTACACGCTTAACAGCGCGACGGTACATCACACGCTTTTCAAGCTGTTGTGCAATGTTTTCTGCAACGAGACGTGCGTCAAGTTCAGGTTTTTTAATTTCTTCAATACTAATATGAACAGGAATGCCCATCTTGGCAGAGACAATCGCCTTTAAGCGCTCGATGTCTGCACCTTTTTTACCGATAACGATACCTGGACGTGCTGTGTGAATAATCACTTTAGCCGTGTTTGATAAACGCTCGATTTGGATACGACTAACTGACGCAGAGGCTAACTCTTTAAATAGGAAGTCTCTAACTTCAATGTCAGATAATAGGAACTTAGGATAATCTGTGCTATTCGCATACCACTTAGAATCCCAATCTTTTACGATTCCTAATCTAATACCTTTTGGATTTACTTTTTGACCCATACTAATTACTCGCTTACGCCAACTGTAATGTGGCTAGTTCTTTTTAAAATACGATTCGCTCTACCTTTTGCTCTAGGGCGAATTCTCTTCATAGTAGAGCCTGCATTTACGAAAACGCTGCTTACTTTTAATTCATCAATGTCTAAACCGTCATTATGTTCAGCATTAGAAATGGCAGAGCTTAGAATTTTCTTAACTAAGACAGCCGCTTTCTTGTTGCTAAATGACAAGATATTTAAAGCCTCATCAACAGGCTTATTACGAATTTGATCTGCAATCAATCTCGCCTTAAAAGGAGAAATTTTTGCGTACTTATGAATTGCTTTAACTTCTTTCATCATCAAAACCTAATTACGATTTACGGTCACCAGAGTGACCCTTAAATGTACGTGTTACGGCGAATTCGCCTAATTTATGACCAATCATATTCTCGTTAATCGAAACCGGAACATGTGCGCGTCCATTGTGAACAGCAATCGTTAAGCCAATCATCTCTGGAACGATAACTGAACGACGTGACCAAGTTTTAATTGGTTTCTTATCATTTATTTCTTGAGCCTTTAATACCTTTTGGATTAAATGCTCGTCTACAAATGGTCCTTTTCTTAGTGATCTAGCCATAATTTACCTTTATTTTCTACGACGTACGATTAACTTATCAGTACGCTTATTACTACGAGTTTTGTAACCTTTAGTTGGTGTACCCCAAGGAGAAACTGGATGTCTACCACCACTAGTCTTACCTTCACCACCACCATGTGGGTGATCAACTGGGTTCATCACAACACCACGAACTGTTGGTCTAACACCTCTCCAACGTGTGGCACCGGCTTTACCTAATTTTCTTAAACTGTGCTCAGATTTTGAAACTTCGCCCATCGTTGCACGACATTCAGCCAATACTTTACGAACTTCACCAGAGCGCAGTCTAAGTGTGACGTAAGTACCTTCTTTAGCAATTAGTTGTACTGATGTACCTGCACTTCTTGCGATCTGCGCACCCTTCTTAGGCTTTAATTCAACACAGTGAATAACACTACCTAAAGGAATGTTGCTCAATGGCAAAGTATTACCTTTTTGAATCGCTACTGAGTTACCAGAAATGATTTCATCGCCAGCATTCAAACCTTTTGGTGCAATAATATAACGTCTTTCACCATCGGCATAAAGCACAAGTGCAATGTTTGCACTGCGGTTTGGATCGTATTCTAAACGCTCAACTTTCGCTGGAATATCGTCTTTATTACGTTTAAAGTCGATAATACGATATCTTTGTTTATGGCCACCACCTCGGTGTCTAACGGTAATTTTTCCGCGGTTGTTACGACCATTAATTCTGTTTTTGCTTTCTGTTAAAGCGGCGAAAGGTTTGCCTTTATGCAAATCTTTATCAACAACACTGACAACGAATCGTCTGCCGGGTGAGGTTGGTTTTCTTTTAATAACTACTGCCATAATAATTCTCTATGAAGCGCTTACGTCAATCATCTGACCTTCGGCCACTTTGACTACTGCTTTTTTCCAATTAACGCGACGACCCGACTTACCTTTGAACATTTTCTTCTTGCCTTTAACGTTCAAAGTTGTTACCGCTTCGACCTTTACGCCAAACAATGTCTCAACTGCTGTGCGAATTTCTCTTTTGTTACTATCAGGTGTTACTCTGAATACGTATTGGTTGTTGATAGAGCCCATTGTTGTTTTCTCTGAAACAACTGGTCCTAATAACACTTTTAATACTTTTTCTTGATTCATAGCATTGCCTCAACTTTCTTTAACGCTGCTTCAGTAATAACAACGTTTTGATAACCAATCAAACTAACTGGATCAATACTTTGTGTATCACAAACACCAACATGGTATAAGTTACGAGCAGATAAATATAAGTTCTCATCCAACTCGTCTGTCATCAATAATGCATCTTTAACACCTAGTGAGGTCATTAAAGCTGTGATGTTTTTCGTTTTGGCTTCAGTGATATCAAACTCTGAAACAACTTTCAAACGTTCTGTGCGTAAAAGTTCAGAAAAGATACAGCTAATTGCGCCTTTGTACATTTTCTTGTTTACTTTTTTAGAATAGTCGCGAGGTTGCGCTGCAAACGTTACACCACCGCCAGTCCAGATAGGACCGCGAGATGTACCCGCACGAGCACGGCCTGTGCCTTTTTGCTTCCATGGCTTTTTACCGCCACCACTAACTGCACTACGATTCTTTTGTGCCTTAGATCCTTGACGACCACCCGACATATAAGCCGTTGTAATTTGATGCACCAATGACTCGTTGTACTCACGGCCAAAAACAGCATCAGACACTTCGTTTGAAGTTGACTTATTTGTTTTTAAGTTTAATACTTTTACTTTCATCTCAAAACCTTTGTTTGATTCTCTATTTAAGCTTCTGCTTCCGCTTCTTCACTTGGAACTTCTGCGGCAGCTTTTGCTTCAGACAGTTGCTTAGAAATTTCTGCGTTTACGTTGTTCTTCTTTGCTGACAAACGTACTTTAACAAAACCCTTGTTAGCACCTGGAATAGCACCCTTAACAAGTAGTACGTTGCGATCAAAGTCAACTCTGATCACTTCTAGGCATTCTTCAGTCACTTGGGCGTTACCCATTTGGCCTGCCATTTTCTTACCTTTAAATACACGACCTGGATCTTGACACTGGCCAGTTGATCCAATCGCACGGTGAGAAACTGAGTTACCGTGAGTGGCATCTTGCATGCTAAAGTTGTGACGCTTAACACCGCCTTGAAAACCTTTACCTTTAGATTGACCCGTAACGTCAACGTAATGACCTGCGCCAAACATTGAAACGTCAATACTATTCAAACCTTCAAGCTCAGCTTCGTCTGCTCTAGTTTCCCAAAGACCTAAGCCAATTTCCTGAGAAGCTTTCGCGTAATGACCTTTAATAGCACTAGTCACACGACGAATTTTTGCTTCGCCTTTTTTGTTTACCTTGGCGCCAGTTGTAACCTGGATAGCGCTATAGCCATCAGTATCGGTAGTTTTCGTTTGTACTACACGATTAGGTTCAATTTTAATAACACTGACTGAAGATGCACGTCCGTCATCTGTCATGATGCGTGTCATTCCTATTTTTGTTCCTACCAATCCAATTGCCATTTTCTTAATCCTGTCTTATTTCTTTAGTTCAGTTTGATTTTGACGTCAACACCAGCTGCAAGATCTAATTTCATCAATGCATCAACTGTTTTGTCAGTTGGACTAATAACGTCCATCAATCTAACGTAAGTTCTTAATTCGTATTGGTCTCTCGCATCTTTATTTACATGCGGAGAAGTCAATACCGTATAACGTTCTTTTTTTGTAGGCAAAGGAATTGGTCCTCTGACGCTAGCGCCTGTGCGCTTAGCTGTTTCTACAATCTCTATGGCCGATTTGTCGATTAATCGATGATCGAATGCCTTTAATTTAATTCTGATATTTTGATTGCTCATTTGCCTGTTTGCCTTTTATGACTTCTGGAACGAAAAAACCGTCGATTATACAAGATATCAACGGCTCTCACCTAACTAATTAACCCGTAATCTTCGATACCACACCCGCACCTACTGTACGGCCGCCTTCTCTGATTGCGAATCTCAAAC
>DUCF01000028.1 GCA_012959965.1 Candidatus Thioglobus sp.
TGCGGTCGCAGATAATAAGATTGACATGGGCTCAGAACAGCAGGCAAGTGATGAGATAAAGAAAATAGCCTTGGCATTTGGGGCCGGACTTGTGGGCATAACCAGTTACGACAGTCGTTGGGAATACAGTCGGAAATTCAGCGACATGAGTGCAACTTCTAGACCTGCTGAAATTCCTGATACTTTAAACAATGTTATCGTTATTGCGCAGCCTATGGACTACGAATTAGTTAGAACGGTGCCTTCTGCCTTGAGCGGCTCTGCAACGGGGCTAGGGTATTCTCATGATGCTCTTGTTGTGCTTTCGCTAACACAATACATCCGCAATCTTGGCTATGAAGCAATAGGCAGTATGAATGATACATCCCTCGCAATTCCTTATGCAATTAAGGCTGGCTTGGGTGAATATGGTAGGCACGGCTTGTTAATCACTCCGAAATACGGCCCTCGAATCCGCTTGGGGAAGATTTATACAAACTTGCCTTTAGCGCACGACCGACCAATTACATTTGGTGTGAAAGAGTTCTGTGAAATCTGCAGACGCTGCACAAAGGGATGCCCTGTAAAAGCCATTCCAGATGGTCCGCCGTCAGAGACGACTCATAATCAGTCAAACATAAGCGGGGTAAGTAAGTGGTCTGTAGACGGTGTAAAGTGTTTTGGATTTTGGACGGCGCAAAATAGCGATTGCTCCATCTGTATACGTGTATGCCCTTACAATAAAGACTATTCTCGCTGGCTTCACAAACTAGGCCTCCGACTTGCTGGCACAAGATTGCGTCACTTTATGCTATGGCTCGATGTTAAGTTGGGCTACGGTGAGCGGCAAAAATCCTCACTGTGGTGGCAAGGGGCTCAAGAAAAACTTCTGGCCAGATTTGCAAAAATATTTTTTAGAGAGGGCCCCAAGTAATTCAACTCACTATACTTACCCTTCACAAGACCTTGTGAAGGCTCACTAATGCCCCTGTTATTATTGCTATACTCTCCCTCACAAATAGAGCCAACTTTCAATAACCCCCGCTATTATTGAACCGATAGACTCAGCTTAAAGTGGGGTTATTCCCTGACCTAAGCAATGCTCCTCCTAGATATTCTCAGAGCCTATAGAGTGTTATATCGCAGTCAAAGTTCATTGACGTCCATTAAGAGTTTAGTTACTCCCGCGCACATGAGATGGCGCTTCAAATGTTTTGGCTGAGTGATGATGTTGAATTGGTTTTTCGTTTGATATATCGACTAGAAAGGTAAAACTAGCTGCGCAATTTTTTTTGCTGCTATTTTTATGGATAAATATATAATCTCCACTTAATACAAAAATATTTTCAGCCAGTTGTTGCTTTATGATTGAACTCTGCTGAATTTCGACGGATATCGATTCAGCCTTGACAAAATATTCCCTTATCTGTTGGGGGGTTGATGCCATATTTGCGGAAAATGTCGGAATTAAAGTGCTTTGTGAATGATATAAGCCCGCAATACCAGCTATATCATGCTTGTTAAAATAATTGCCCCATCTTTCAAGGATATCTTCCGGGCTGTGTTGTGTTGAGGTCTGCACGAATGCTCTTAATGTGCGTTAAAAAGAAAGATCAGGCTGGTGAGACGGGTGGTTCTCGCCAGCCTTGGGCTTCGACGCAGGAGTGTTTTAAGCACTTCGGCGGTCTTTTATGATTTGATATACTTGCATTAACACAATCAAGATCATGACGACAAATAGACCGAGACTGATTGGTCTCTCAATCATAAATGAAAACGATCCATCGTTTATTAGCAATGCCCTGCGTAGATTTTCCTCCATCATTCCGCCCAAAATAAAGCCTAATATTAATGGCGCCATGGGGAAATTCATCGTTCTGAGCACAAGCGAGATCATTGCAACGATAGCCATAAAGTAAATATCAAAATTATTAAACGAAATTAAATACACACCCGTAACTGAGAAAAATAACACCAGCGGCACCAGAATATTTTTTGGGACTGCCAAGATGCGAGCGATGTAAGGAATGAGGGGGAGGTTTAAAAACAATAACACCACATTGCCTATATACATGGAGACAATGACAGCCCAGAAGAGTTCAGGCTGATCGACGTAGAGTCTTGGTCCTGGCTGAATGCCAAAAGACAATAATGCGCCCAGCATGACCGCTGTCGTGCCAGATCCTGGGATGCCCAATGTCAACAGCGGCACAAAAGATCCGGTGCAGGCTGCATTATTTGCTGTTTCAGGTGCAGTTAGACCTTTAATGGACCCCTTGCCAAATTTTAATTTGTCCTTTGCTGAGGCGATGCCTCTCTCAAAACCCCAAGCCAAGAAACTTGCGATTGTGGCGCCTGCTCCAGGTAATACGCCTACCAAGAATCCTAGAATTGATGTTCGGCCGATGACTGGGACCATCTCTTTGATCTCCGCTTTTGATAATTTAATCGAGCCCAGTTTCTCCTTGCTGACATCAGAAGCTTTAAAATTGATATCTGTTTTTTTAAAAATAATCATAAAAGCTTCACTCATCGCAAAGGTTGCCATCACCAGCAGAACGAAACTTATGCCGTCCATTAAATTAATATTGCCAAAAGCAAATCGAGTAATATCTGATAGAGGGTCCTGGCCCACTGTTGCCAAAGCTAGACCAAAGCAGGTCATAATCATGGCTTTTAAAAATTGACCTTTACTGGCAAATGCGGCAATGGCCAAAAGACCAACACACATGAGCGCAAAATAGTCAGCTGAATGAAAGCTTAAACTTATTTTTGCCAATTGAGGTGCTGCAACTAATAAAAATATTGCAGCAATCGTACCGCCCGAAAAAGATGCGTATGCCGCAATCGCCAGTGCCTTTCCTGCCTCACCTCTTTGAGCCATGGGATAGCCATCAAATGAGCTTGATACAGTTCCTGCAACGCCAGGAGCGTTGATTAGGATAGACGAGGTTGAGCCGCCAAAAATTGCGCCATAATACACGCCCGCCATTAAAATCATGGCTGAGGATGGATCAAATCCATAGGTAATAGGAATCATCAATGCGATGGCAGACATGGGGCCGAGTCCAGGCAGCATGCCAATAATGGTGCCAGCAAAGCAGCCCATCATCACCATAAGAATATTATAGCCAGCGAAGGCCGTTTCTAGGCCGATAAGGATTCCGTCATTCATGAGATAATGCCTAAAAAGTTGAGAAAAGGGTCGCGTATGTAAACGCCAAGTAATTGATGCAGCATAAATTGCATTCCACCAACAACGGGCAGGGAGCAAAGTAGTAATACTTTGTAACTACGAGCGCCTAAATAATAATATGCAACCAGTAAAAACAGGTTTGTTGATAAGAAAAATCCTATCGATTTTATAATGATGCCGTAGGTAAAAACGAGAACGAATAAGACAATAACGCCTAGCCATTCGTATTGAGCCATGGTCTGGCCATCATTTTTACACAAAACGAAAGTCAGAAAAGATACGCCAATGCCAAGATAGGATATTAAGATTGGAAAAGTTTTGGCATTGAAGTCGGCACCTACATCAAAGTCAAAAACGACTATTTCGCGGGCAAAATATGAATAAAGCACAAAGAAAAGGAGAAAGATTAACGCAGTTATCCTGCTGTAATTAATACTCACGAATCTGCTCCTTTAATAAGGAGTGCGATAAACGCACCTATCCTGCTGTAATTCATGTTCATTTATCTTTTTCTCCTTTAAATCTTTAAATAAGGAGAAAGATAAATGCACTTCACTTGTCTTGCTGTAGTTAATGTGCACTTATCTTCTCCTTTTTTTTATAACAATGTGACTAAATTAGATGACACCTAATTGCTTCATTAGGATTGTCATTTCTTTAGTTTGCTTCTCTAAGAAAGCGATGAAAGCATCACCTGTGTTGAGAATGTTGACCCAGCCGTTACGCTTACGGACAACTTCCCATTCTGGTGTGGTTTGCAGCTCGGTAAGCATTTTTCCAAGTTCATACCTGTCCATGGCGTCCATTCCTGGCGCACCAAAGAAACCTCTCCAGTTAACAAAGTATGCATCAACGCCTTGCTCTTTAAGAGTTGGTATGTTCGGGAAATCTGCTGAACGTTCATCGGCAGTAATACCTAGAATACGCACTTGACCACCCAAGCCTACAGCTTCACTGAGGCCAGTTGATAGCACTTGTGTTTCGCCTGAAAGCAATCCAGCCATTGCCTTACCACCACCGTCATAAGGGATGTAGACAACATCGTTTGGATTGGCACCTGCTGCTTGGAAAGCAAGAGCACCAATCAAGTGATCCATACTGCCACGTGTTGAGCCACCAGCCATCTTAACCGATTTTGGATCTGCATTATAAGCAGCTACAAGATCAGAAAATGTTTGATAAGGCGAGTCCGCAAGGACAACAATAGCACCAAAGTCACCAATAATGCCGGCAATTGGCGTTACATCTTGATACGAAAAGACACCGCTTTTTGCATCACTAGAAACATAACTATCACGGCGGCTAATCGAACGCAGAACGATAGGCGTTGATTGCACCATCACAGTATTTTTTGGCTGTGTTTTGATCAACCAGGCTAGGGCTTTACCACCGCCACCACCTGACATGTTTTCAAAAGATGCCGATTCAAGCAAACCGGATTTTTGTAAAGCTTCTCCAGTTCCTCTTGCAGTTCCATCCCAACCACCACCAGCACCACCA
>DUCF01000029.1 GCA_012959965.1 Candidatus Thioglobus sp.
CACGTCATAATTGGGACAGCCTTGCCCTTGTCTACAAGAGGTTGAACTTTAGATATAAAGGAGGCAGAGGTTTGGTAGTCAATATTTACAAAACCACGTTCAAACATCAAGCGGCCATCCGCTCGGCCCTTAATGCCAAATATCGGCTCAACCTTCATTCCCAATATGTTCCAGGCAAGCAAAGGAATAAGGTCCAGTCGAGTTGGGCCTTGTGAGGCAAAAACAAAATTCGTATCTAAAACTAATCTAGGGTCTTTATTCCATTTTTCACCCAGGTCTTTAGGTAGATACGCAACACCACCAGATCCGAGTGCCAAAACAACTTCCCAGTCATCATAGCTATACTTAACCCGTGGGTCGCCTAATAAAAACGGGAAATGTGTAGAACCAGAACTGATAAAAATAACTGAGCCGTCGTTAGGGGCCTGGGTGCTGAACCAATTTGCACCTTTAGTTGAGCCTGCACCTGGCATGTTGACTACATCCACATTCGGCTGACCTGGTAATTCTTTAGAGAGTAATGGAGCATAAAAACGCGCCAATGTGTCGGCACCACCGCCTTGCGAAAAAGGCACTATCCATTTAATAGTTTTGCCACTAAAGTAAGTCTCACCAAAAACAGTGCTTGTAATCGCAAACAGCACAATGATAGAAGCAGTTCTGAGTTTGGTAATGCGCTCTCTTTGTCTGTCTTTTTTCATACTGTTCCTAGCCTTGGTGCCTGCAATCTTATGCTCGAAAGCTGTCGCCAAACTGTCGTGGCTGAATAAACTTTGCACTTAGGAGTTGGCAGGACTATACTGGTTCTGCACAAATGAATCACCAAGCTTAAGAAGTGATTCGATTAACAGTTTATTGCTATATTGTAGAAGTGTGCGCCTTAGGCGTCAACTTCTGGGGAAAGTATAAATGAGAATTGCTCTAGTAGAAGACAATGTAATGCTTGCCCAAGGGGTGTCAAAAGTGTTGACAGATGACGGTCACTCAGTAGATTTTTTTATCGATGGTGCCGAGGCAGATCAACATTTAAGGCGGGAAGGGGCGGACTTTGCAATTATTGATATTAACCTGCCATCGTTGGACGGCGTTTCACTGGTTAAGCGCATTAGAAGCCGCAACCAATCTTTCCCTGTCATCATCTTAACCGCACGAGGATCAACAAATGATCGAGTTGGTGGGCTCGATGCTGGCGCCGATGATTACCTTGTGAAGCCCTTTCAGATGGAAGAGCTAAAGGCGCGTATTCGAGCACTTTCACGGCGCAATGTTGATTTGCTGCCTGAGTCAGAGCTCATAGGTGATTTAACCTACAACCGAGCCACGCGAAGACTGTGTTTTGAAGAAACGCCAATCGAACTTACTCGACGAGAATTGACCTTGTTTGAGTGTTTATTGTCCAAAAAAAGTCAATATGTTTCAAAGACAACTCTCGCTGACACTCAATACGGCATTGGTGCAGATATTAACATGAATGCAGTTGAGCTGACTATCTCTCGTTTACGAAAAAAACTCTTGCGTCATGGTGTTTCTATCGAGGCTGCGCGTGGAATAGGCTATATGATGAATGAGCTTTCGGAAGATTGAAAGAGAAAATAATATCTTTGCGCGGAAGGCTATTAGTCTTGATTATCGCCCCCTTATTGTTGATTGTTTCAATGGGAATCATTGCTCTATATTTTGATTCCCAACAAAAGGCTCAAGAAATTCACGACAACCTACTTCACTCGATCTCCCAGGTAATTCTTCGAGACGTTGTTCTCAGTGAAGGTGATTTGTTGACAGAGCAATTACTTGAAACGCTCACAGATAGCCTCAATGACCAGATTTTTTACCAAGTTAGAGGTGAAAAAGGCAGCCCTCTGTTTGTTGGTTACCTTACTCCGCCCGAAATACCAGATGAGACAATAATCAAACCCTATGAGCCCATTTATTACAATGCAACGTATTACGAACAACATGTTCGAGTAATGGTTGCTCGCGAGTTTGTCTCTGCACTCGACAGTCCTGGCTGGGTCACCGTTTACGTATGGCAGACAACAATTGGGCAAGGGATTTTGCTTCTAGAGTTGGCTGAAAGTGCTTTTTTGACTATGCTTATCATGCTTATCTCAACCGCGACTATTGTTTGGTTTGGTGTGAAATTTGGCCTTAAACCATTGTCTGATTTGCAAAACGCCATTAAAAAAAGGTCAGCGAACGACTTAACCAGAATAAAACGGAAAGTGCCACTTGAGGTGGTGAGCTTAGTGAACGCGATGAATCACCTGTTTGATCAGTTGAAAAAATCTTTTACTGAGAAAAACGATTTTATCGCCAATGCGGCGCATCAGTTGAGAAACCCGATAGCCGCCATTCAAAGTCAAGCAGAGGCTGCAGAACATTCTAAAACCTTAGAGAACATGAGGCAAAGAGTGGGCGATGTAGCCGAAGCAGCACGCAGAACGTCTAGACTAACTCAACAGTTGCTTTCAATGGAGCACGTCTCGCAACGCTCTATTCAGGCTGAATTTAGGCGCTTCGATCTACTTATAATGATGCAAGAGGTATTGACCCGTTCAGCCAAACTAGCACATCAGCAGGATGTGGTGCTTTCCCTGCACTGTGACGAAAGTGCAATCGAGCTGACCGGGAGTGCGGCATTTTTAAGCGAGGCCATCGATAATTTGTTGGATAACGCTTTACGCTACGGTTGTCCAAAAGGCGGCGTCATTGATGTCAGTGTCAAATTAGAGGGCGCAAATGTTTGTATCCTCATCCAAGATGATGGTGACGGCATAGCACCCGAATTAGTACCAAAAATGTATGAAAGATTTACTCATGGCTCTAACCCATCTGGTGGCAGTGGTCTTGGGCTGTCAATTGCAAAAACTATTGTTGAGTTTCATGGTGGTGAGTTGGAGCTTGTTTCAGATAACCAAGGCACGTGTGCCCAAATTCAGCTACCGCTGTAAACTAATGCACCCAATAAATATGAGGTTATCTTTGAACAACTTACATGTCAAACACTTGGGGTTTGTATGATTATTGGGAGTATTAATGAATAATTCAAAGGCTGATATTGGTGTAATTGGGTTGGGTGTTATGGGAGAAAGCTTGGCGCTTAACATGGAGAGTCACGGTTTCGTTGTAGCGGTGCATAACCGCTGTGCCGATAAAATTGATGATTTCATCAATGGAGGCGCGCAAGGCAAGGATATTGTTGGCTGTGCGGATATTGTTGATTTTATCAATACCATTAAACAACCTCGAAAAGTGATGTTGATGGTTAAGGCGGGTGTTGTGGTGGATGACTTTATTGAAAAATTGACTTTCCATTTAGACAAGGGTGATATTATCATCGATGGTGGCAACTCCCACTACACTGACTCAAATAGACGAGCCAAAGCACTTGAGGCTAGAGGTCTGCACTTCATTGGTGCCGGAATATCTGGAGGGGAAGAGGGGGCTCTGAAAGGGCCTGCCATTATGCCCGGTGGTGCAATCGTTGCCTGGCCTGCGGTGAAAGGTATTTTTCAGGCAATTTCAGCTAAAGTAGAAAATAATGAACCTTGCTGTGAGTGGATTGGTGAAGATGGCTCAGGTCATTTTGTCAAAATGGTGCACAACGGCATCGAGTATGGCGATATGCAACTAATTTGCGAAGCCTACCAAATGATGAAAGATGTTTTGGGTATGTCAAATGATGAAATGCACGAAGTGTTTACAGAGTGGAACAAGGGTGAATTAAGCAGCTATCTTATTGAGATAACCGCAGATATTTTGGCATTTAAAGACAAAGATGGCAGCCCACTCATCGATCAAATTCTTGATACTGCGGGACAAAAAGGCACCGGAAAATGGACTGGCATTATTGCGCTTGAGCTTGGCACGCCACTAACGTTAATTGGTGAATCGGTTTTCTCTCGCTGCTTATCATCAATTAAGGAGGAAAGGGTGGAGGCATCAAAGCGCTTGAAAGGCCCTAGCTTTGCATTCAAAGGCAACAAAATGCAAGTGCTTAGCGATATTCACGATGCGCTTTATGCCGCAAAAATTGTATCCTATGCGCAAGGCTATACCCTGTTAGCTGAAGCCGCTAAAGAATTCAATTGGAAGTTGAATTTCGGTGGAATTGCCCTAATCTGGAGGGGCGGTTGTATTATTCGTTCAGTCTTCTTAAATAAAATTAAAGAAGCTTATGATAATAATCCAAGTATTAATAATTTATTACTCGATCCGTTCTTTAAAGACAAGATTGGCACTTGCCAATTGGGATGGCGCAGAACTGCCTCATTGGCACTTAATCACGGCATACCCATACCCGCGATGACCTCGGCACTATGTTATTATGATGGCTATCGCACCGCTAGATTGCCAGCAAATCTGTTGCAGGCACAGCGAGATTACTTTGGTGCGCATACCTATGAGAGATTAGATCAACCTAGGGGTGAATTTTTCCACACCGATTGGTTGAATCCATAAAACCGATAGTGGGCGGCGGTCTCAGGCAGAAGTGTAGTCAATATGCTTGGCTGTTGATGGCGCGTTACCGGCAGGTAGTACAGAATAGAAAAATGTCACTCGCT
>DUCF01000030.1 GCA_012959965.1 Candidatus Thioglobus sp.
TTATGATCTAACATCTGGCAATTTAGTTGATACTATTTTTTGCCAAGATTGCTGCAGCCAAATCTTCAATGGATGCGCCAACGGACTTGAATACGGTTATTGCTTCGTCACTATTCGCAAGATCTCCTCTCCCGCGATGCTTGCCAGCACAAAGCTCAGAAAATTCAGCCACTATTTCTTCCTCAGTAATCGCACCTTCTTTAATCGGGGAAATAAGGTCACCGGTTTCGCTGAGTGCGCCAGCACGAGTATCAACAAATACTTCGCCAATTTGCATGGCGGTATTGTTCGTTTCACGCATTTTTGGGGTAAAACTACCCACCAAATCTAGATGAGTGCCAGCTCGTAACCATTCGCCTTTCACAAGCGGCTCAGTGGCCATTGTTGCACAGCTAATTAAATCAACAGATTGTGCGGTTTTTTGAAGCGCGTCAACGGGACAAACTTCGGCATTAATTCCAACCCCAACCAATTCATCAGTCATGCGCTGTGAAGATTCAAGATTGCGCCCCCAAATATGCACCTTATCTATTGGACGAACACTCATATGAGCGGGTATTAAATAACGCGCCATACGTCCTGTGCCCACCATCAGCATGGTGTTGCTATTTTCTCGAGAGAGATAACGTGAGGCTAGGGCAGAGGCTGCAGCAGTTCGCCTGGAGGTGAGCTCACTGCCATCAAGTTGCAACAACAAACGCCCTGTTTTGCCACAACTAAGAAGATAGTGCCCCGTCAAACCGGCCAAACCACGCTTATTATTGCCAGGAAAAACATTAACGATTTTAACGCCGGAATACTCACCCTCTATCCACGCTGGCATCAACAGCATCGTTGCATCGGGATCACCAGGGACTTTCATACTGTGATGGTGTCTCACGGGAGAATGCACCTCTTGGGTAAAAATTTTATCTAAGCAGTCTATCAACTCTTCCCATGGCAGGGCTTGCGCAGTCTGCTGCTGATCTAAAACCATTGTAAAACCCCCTTTCTGTTCATTGCCATTCTAACCCAGTAAAGCTACAATGCAAGCAAATTTGCGTTCCCGCCCGATGCCGTGGTATCCACTGTTATTACGCGCTCATTTAGCAGCCTCCAGGGTTCGTTAATTGAGCCAACTACTGGTGTGATGCCGGCATTTCTATCCAGCACTGTGAGTTCAATGGTTTTGGTATCACCACTATACAAAATAGCATCATAGCAATCGCTTTGCAAGAATTCTTTACTAGGTGTCGTGTTCATTCTAAAGAGCGTGTTGGAATCAATACCTAGTTTAATCAACAGATCAAAATCTTGCTGATTAAGCATTGACATCGCACTATTACCCAATGCTAATGCAATAATGCTTTGTTGTAATGCATCGACATCGCTTGGCCCAAGACAAAGCACGCAACCTTTGGGGTGATAACTCAGCGTATTGCTCTCACCAGTCGGTCCTGGCAGTTCAACACTTTGAAGGCGTTGATTGACCGTATCGGCAAGATGATTAATAAAACTTTGTTTAAGTGCCGAAAATACGCTGGCTATTTGGTCGATCATCAATTGATCAAAAAAGACAGCGCTTTTTGACGGCAATACAGCGTCCGTACTGGCAATATTGGTGTCAAGTTTTCGGCTGTAACCGTACAGTGCACTTGGGCCACCGGCTTTTGGGCCCGTGCCAGAAAACCCCTCTCCACCAAATGGCTGCGAGCCAACAATGGCGCCCACTTGATTGCGATTTATATAAATATTACCTGCATTAATCCTCTTGCTAACCAGATCAACTTGCGTTTTGATTCGCGAATGGATGCCGAAAGTCAGACCAAAACCCTTGGCATTCAATTGGTCAATCATGTCTTCTAGGTGTTCAGATTTATAACTAATCACATGCAAAATCGGACCGAAAAACTCCTCGTTAATATCATCCAAACTGTCGAGCTCAATCATTGTTGGTGCAACATAATAACCATTCACATTGCCATGGCGCACTCCTGCAATAACTTTAGCGTGAGCGCCAGCATTATCAATATGCGCTTGCAATTTTTGTTTCGCATCAGCATTAATTACTGGGCCACAATCTGTGTTCAAGTATTTTGGATTACCAAGATTAAGCTCGTGCATTGCACCCTTAATCATTGTACTAACCCCATCAAAACAATCCTCCTGGATGAGTAATATTCTAAGCGCTGAACAACGCTGCCCCGCACTCTTAAAAGCACTGTCGATTACATCGCGTGTCACTTGCTCACTAAGCGCAGTGGAATCCACCACCATCGCATTAAGGCCGCCCGTTTCAGCAATCAATCGGGCGTTGCTGTTGGCGATCAAATTTCGCTTTATGCGTTTGGCCACTTGTGTCGAACCCGTAAATGCAACACCAGAGATACTAGCATCACTCGTTAGCACCTCGCCCACGTCAGCTCCTTTCCCCAAAACAAGCTGTAGTAAACCAATAGGTATGCCAGCTTCGTGAAATAACTGCGTGGCTCGATAACCAATAAGCGAAGTGCTTTCTGCTGGTTTGGCAATCACAGCATTACCCGCCGCAAGGGCGGCAGCCACTTGACCGGTGAAAATAGCCAGTGGAAAATTCCAAGGACTGATACAAATAAACACCCCAAGCGCTTCGCGCTGTTCTGGCATCACACCTCTTGCAAGGTTGGCGTAATAACGAAGAAAATCAACCGCTTCTCGTACTTCGTCAATGGCGTCTTGATAAGTTTTTCCCGCTTCGCGCATGGCCAATACCATCAGTTCTGCTTGATTAGCCTCAAATAAATCCGCTGCTCTCTCTAAACTCTCAAGAATCAACTCTTGGGGGTGTATCTTTGCATCAAAAGCCACTCTCGCATCCAATACACACTGCTTAACTTGCGTTTCATGTGTAAAGGCCACACAACCCAAAGCGTCTGATAAATCCGCAGGGTTTAATGCTCGGTGTTCAGAGTTATCGCCATCAATTGAAGTTGCCACAATAGAATTGGCACGCCACTCATAATCAATCCAAGGCTTTTGCGCCTCCCTCAAGGCGTCCACTACATCTTGCTCAGAAAGCACAATTGATTGGGAATTTCCACGAACAAGCTGATAAATATCCTTCGGTAAAGGAATTTTTGGATGGCTCGCTTGAGGGCTGCTCTCCACTTCACTCAAAACATCGGAAGCCAACTCACTTGGCTTGATGTTCTCATCAAATAGATGATTGATGAACGAACTGTTTGCACCATTTTCCAATAAGCGTCTCATTAGATAAGCCAACAAATCTTTGTGACTGCCAATGGGTGCATATATTCTTGATACCACGCCGTATTGACTCGCCAACTGATTGTGTAGCGATTCACCCATGCCGTGTAAACGCTGCACCTCAAAACCCTTGTTGTTGCCGGCAATTTCACAAACACTGATTAGCGTATGCGCGTTGTGACTGGCGAACTGCGGATAAATTCTATCTCGCATTTTAAGAAGCTTTTGTGCGCAAACCAAATAACAATAATCGGTATTCGCTTTTTTGCTAAACACAGGGTAGTCAACATCACCCAATACTTGGGCATTTTTGATTTCACTATCCCAATAGGCGCCCTTCACCAGTCGCAACATAATTTTCAAATGTTGCTTTTTACTCAACTCATAAAGCCAGTCAATTACCAGCGGTGCGCGTTTTTGGTAGGCTTGTACAACCACGCCAAAACCTTGCCATGCGGTACCGGCTTTGCTCTCAGCAATAGCTTCAATCACGTCCAGAGACAAGTCCAAGCGCTCAGCCTCTTCTGCGTCAATATTGATGGCGATATTGTACTGCTCAGCAATATCAATCAATGTCAACACCCTAGGCACCAATTCATTTAGCACGCGAGCTCTGTGCATAAAATCATACTTCGGGTGCAAAGCGGATAACTTGACTGAAATGCCGTTTGCCCGAATAATGTCGTCGCCTTCGCTACTTTTACCAATAGCAATTAACGCTTTTTTATAAGACAAAAAATACCGATCAGCGTCATCCATGGTCCAAGCAGCTTCGCCCAGCATATCAAAAGAGTGAACTGCGGCAGTGTTTTTTGCAGCTTTAAGCGCTTTGCCAATATCCTCAGCAAAGACAAACTGTGAACCAAAAAAGCGCATGACGTTAAGAGCACTGAACCGAATACCAGGCCTAGCAAGGATGTCGAGTGCATGCTTAATACGATCTTTAATTGAGGCACTATGGCCGTGACTAATCATCATATCCGCCACACTCAGGGCAATGGTCGCCATATTGACCATGGAAGATTTTTTGCCCCCCAAATGCTTGGACCAAGGCTTATTAGAAATCTTGTCTGAAAATAACTTATCCCTGGTTTTGTTATCCGGCACCCGCAAAAACGCCTCAACAAGAGTCATTAACGAAAGACCTTCTTCGCTGCTGATACTGTATTCTGAGATAAACAAAGACAATAAATCGGGCTTATTTTCTGCTCTTAATTCTTTTATAAAGCTTGTGGTAACACTCCTAAATTGCTCTCGTTGAGTGCTATTGGTG
>DUCF01000031.1 GCA_012959965.1 Candidatus Thioglobus sp.
TATACACTGAACAGAAGCACACTAAACTTAAATAGTTTTAGAAAACTGAGTTTTACTGCTGGCTAAATAAGCATCAAATACCATACAAATATTACGAATCAACAGCTTGCCTTTATCCAATACTTGAATCGAATCTTCATTTAATTGCAACAATCCATCCGCATGCATATCACTCAAACGTGATAATTCATCGGCAAAATAGGACTTAAATTGAATACCAAAGCCCCATTCAATACTGGCAAAATCCAGCTGAAAATGGCAAATTAAATCCATAATCACCGCTCGGCGAATCTTGTCATCTTCGTTAATCACTTGGCCTTTAATAATAGGTAACTTACCTTCATCAAGTGCAGCGTAATAACGCAAAATATCTTTTTCATTTTGGTTAAAGCTATCTCCTACTTGGCCAATCGAGCTCAACCCCAAGCCCACAATGTCGCACTGAGCATGGGTTGAGTAGCCTTGGAAATTTCGGTATAACTCACCCTGTTGCTGAGCAATGGCTAATGGGTCTTCTGGCAAAGCAAAATGATCCATACCGATGTACACATAACCTTGACCCAATAAAAAATCCATTGAAAATTTAAAAATAGCTAATTTTTCATCAGCCGACGGCAACTCATCAACATTGATGCGTCGCTGTGGTTTGAATAATTCTGGCAGGTGCGCATAGTTAAATAACGAAATTCGACCAGG
Source organism: Candidatus Thioglobus sp. (assembly GCA_012959965.1). Lineage (GTDB taxonomy): Bacteria > Pseudomonadota > Gammaproteobacteria > PS1 > Pseudothioglobaceae > Pseudothioglobus. Next base: position 697 of record DUCF01000031.1, read on the forward strand.
TCGTAATTCTGCCACTTTTTCTAATGTGGTTTTAAAGCTTAGCACTGACTGTTTCGGCAAACCATAGATCAAATCAATACTGATAGATTCAAAACCGTGCGCCCTAGAAAGATCAATCACCGCCTTGGTTTGTTCGAAACTTTGCACACGATTAACTGCCTTTTGTACATCAATATCAAAATCTTGCACCCCAAGACTAATACGGTTAAATCGCGCTTTGACTAGGGCTTTTATCGTGTCTTCATCTACCCCTCTTGGATCAATCTCGATTGAATATTCGCCTTGATCAGCAAAGCTAAATGCGTCTTGCAGTTTTTCACTCAAACGAATAATTTGCTCGTTGGATAAGAAGGTCGGCGTACCACCGCCAAAATGCATTTGCTCTACAGTGCGATCTTGATCAAACAGCTTGGCCTGCAAGTCAATTTCTTGAAACAGTCTTTGCAAATAAGGTTCCGCCTTGTTTTTGTCTTTGGTCACTACTTTGTTACAACCACAGTAATAACACACCGTATCGCAAAAAGGAATATGGCAATACAACGAAATTGGGCTTTTGCGCTCGTTGCTTAGTTTGGTCTGTGCTTGATACGCTTCTTGTGTAAACACATCAAAAATATTGGCCGTCGGATACGACGTATAGCGCGGGCCTGAATGGTCGTATTTTTTAATTAACGCTGGCTCAAATAAACTCATATCACAAATAGGGTGAGGTTGGTTTTCGCCAACCTCGGGGAGAGATTATTATTATCAATTAAAAACTAAAAATAGTAATTGATATACATCAATAAACTTGATAAAATAATTGTTATGATTCCAAGCGAAATCCATATTGAACAATATTCGGCATTTTTATCCAAGTTGCCAATTTTTAAAAATATCTCAAAAAATGAACTGGGCCCCTTGTTCCAAACCATGCAAGTTCATCAATACCATAAAGGCGATACTGTTATTTTTGATGCAGATCAGCACGCCAATCTTTACCTAGTAGAAAGCGGACTGTTCAAGCTTACCAAATTTGACCAAAGAGGTGATGAGCTGGTATTACGAATTGTCGATCAAAACGACGCCATTTCACCCATGCATTTTTCACCCCATTATGATATTTCTGCAGAATTTGTAAAAGACACTACCCTTATTTATTTTAGTAAAAATAGCATCAATAACCTCATTGCAAAAAATCATCAATTCTCAATGAATATTATTCAATTCTTAGCTGAGAGTGCTCAGACCTTGATGCTATTTGCTGAAGTTCTGCAGCTTAAAACCACTCGAGAAAAAGTGGGCTGGTATTTGGTGCGCGCTAAAATTAACAACCTCTTAGAGTTTCCACATCCTAAACGCCTGATTGCCGCTTATTTAGGCATGGCCCCTGAATCTTTTTCCAGAGCACTTACCGACCTTAAAAACGACGGCATCTTTGTCAAAAACAGGTCTATAGAATTAAACAACGGCAATGAGCTGTGTCAATATTGTGATGCAGTGACTGGCTCTGATTGTGACGACTTCAAATCTAATGCTTGCATTCACCATTAGACACCAACTTAAACCTTAATTGGTTAAACCAAGATTTTCTATAATTAACGAATGGAATGTGTTGGCTCTAATTGCTGCATTAGATCATTATTCCACTTACCCTCAACTTTAATATGTGCAGCAGCACCCAGCATAATTGCCTCAATTAAATTGTGATTGACATAAGCATATAGCCCGGGCTGTTTAAAGGTATACATCATTGCCACTGATTCACCAGCAAACACTGGCCAAGTTTCACGATTGGTCATTGGCGCATCATTAAAAGAGCCTCCGTGCCAAAACAAGTCTGCATGCCCGCCAATCAAATGTACACGAGAATCTCGATTCGCTTGAGAATGGATAAATAATACCGTCTCTCCAACGCTGGCCGTCATTGCGTTATCACCGGTTAAAGCGCCGACTTTGCCATTAAATGTTAAGTGTGTTGGTATTAATCCACGCATCACTTTCATGGTGTCGCCCATCGCTTCAGCGGGTGAGTTATACCGCTTAAAATTACCGTTATCATCCTTCGCAACATACCAGTCTTGTTCGCCAATATAAAAAGCCTTGTCGTATTCAACTAACTTTCCTTTTTCATTTTTTAAACCATCACGCGGCAACACCATAATAGCGCCATTCATCCCTGCAATAACGTGATAAGGAATCATTGTGCCACCTGGTGCACAGTGATAAACGAATGTCCCAACTTTGTCTGCTTTCCAACGAACCGTAACTTCTTCACCGGGTGAAACGTGTGTCAACGCGCCTGCGCCCATTGCACCCGTGGCTGCGTGAAAATCAATATTATGCTCAAAGACACTGTTTCTTGGATTTTTAAGTGTTAACTCAATATAGTCTCCTTCATGCACTACAATTAATGGCCCAGGATTTGACCCATTAAAAGTCATCGCTTGAACGAATACACCGGGAGAGATCTCGATCTCTTTTTCAATAACCGTCATTTCAATTTCGACAATTTTAGGGCCGTCCGTAGCCACTTGATCATGTTGAGGCAAATACGGTGGCGCTACCAAGATTTGCTTAACTCTTGGCAGGCCTTCAATATCAGGCTCCACACCAACATCAAACCCTTCAAGTCCGCCTGTTAGGGGTGAATGTGGGTGAACAGCCAATGCTGTATTAGTGCTCACGATAATGCTTATTATGAAGCTCATTAGCGTTGCTCTGATGTTAAGTCTTTTCATTTCTTTTCTCCTTTGACATTAATCAACAATTAATCAATTCTAAGTGTTGATGTTTATATTTGACGCCCAAAAACATCAACACTCCTTGATGTAGGTCAATTAGTTTGAAAAGAAACCGATTTACTTCTTATAAAAAACAGCTTTAGATATCGCTGCGTGCTTGACACTAGACTCTTGAATAGCTTGGCGTTCAACCTCAGACAAGAGATTAATGTATGGAAATAGCTGTCTATCCTCTGCCCTAGAGTGCGTTTTTAACAAAACACCAAATTCAGCCAATAATTCAGGCCTGTTTTTAAGGTCTTTTGCCATTTGATGAAGTTGCTGATGTTCATCAACAAGTTGTGCGCATAGTGTATTTAATTCAGGAGACTTGTCTTTAAGCGCTGCAAAAATTGTAACTTCTTCAGTATGAAAGTGCGCCTGAAAAGAAGCTTTAAAAATTTGCGAAATATTAAAACACAACTCATTGGTAATGGGGTGAATCATCGACCACCATAGTAATTATTATTTCTAATCATGCCAGTGGACCTACCATCTGCATAGCCCTTAGAATAGGCATCTGCCTTGCCTTTAGCATAAGCATCCGCTTGCCCTTTGGCATAGGCATCGGCTTGACCTCTAGCATAACCATCAGCCCTGCCAGAAGCAGACCCGTCAGCCTGACCTGAAGCCGTGGTATCGGTTGTATTTTTGGTGTCAAAGTTAAAACCAAAGTCTGTATCGTTCATCCAATTATTAGCACCTGAAAACGGACCCCAATTAGTCATACCATTAAAGGGGCCAAAATTAGAGCCACCGTCAAAAGGCCCTGCGTTAGAACCGCCTGAGAATGGACCCCAATTATTACCACCTGAAAATGGACCCATGTTGTTGCCACCTGAGAATGGACCCATATTAGAGCCGCCGTCAAAAGGACCCCAATTGTTATTGTTAGAACCACTATTGTGAAAAAATGCTGATGTTGATGCGCTCACCACTACCGTAGCGATTGCCAATGTTTTTACTAATGTTTTCATGTTATTCTCCATCTATTGTT
>DUCF01000032.1:0-3487 GCA_012959965.1 Candidatus Thioglobus sp.
TTTTCCAGCAACCGTCACTGGTTGCGCATCACCCGGCTGGGCAAGTTCATGAGCAAAACCAACGAAAACCCAGTTATCGGAAAACAGCGTATCGCATTCAGCTTTCAAAAATTGCTCATCGTTGTAAGCAACAGCCGGCAAACCATGCTTGAGTGCACCTTGCTCAAAGAACGAAGACAATTCAATTGTATTTTTACCCATCACATACACTCCAATCAATAAGCAATCAATATTTTATATTGGCAAATTATATCCTTATAGTTTGCATTAAGTGCAATTAATTATGTATGTTTTTGTCAATATAAACATTTTTTTGATTAATAATTGATCAATAAGTAATAAATTTCGGTATTATTTACACATATAGTTATTAGTAAAAAGCACTATGGAGTCACAAATGAACAACATACATGAAGAGATTAAAATCAACTTTATGGGCTTTTCAGGCCACGGTATTGCGCTATCGAAAGACGTAGATGACGAACTTACCCGTGTCGGCCCTGAGTCACCGGCCGGTGAATACTTGCGGCGCTATTGGCACCCAGTTTTTCTCTCGAAGGACTTGGACGAACAGCCTGTTGCAATCAAAATATTAGATGAAGAGTTGGTTATATTTCGAGACAAAAGCGGCAATTTGGGCTTGGTTCATAAACACTGCCCACACAGACAAGCCTCTCTCGAATTTGGGATGTGTACCGATAGTGGCATTCAATGCTGCTACCATGGCTGGCATTTTGCTGCCGATGGCAGTATCTTAGATGTACCAGGGCAACCAGAAAAAGCAGCTGATATGATTAAGCAGAGGGTGAGGCTAGGTGCTTACCCTACACACGAACACAAGGGTTTGATTTTTGCTTATATGGGGCCGATAGAATCGATTCCTGAATTTCCAGTGTATGACAGCTTTGATTTTGAAAATATGGAAATGGTACCGTACAAAGCGCCCTTTGGCTGTAATTGGCTGCAAGTATTGGATGCCATTGTTGATCCTATTCACACCGCCTTCTTGCATTCCAACGTCAGTCGAGTGCAATTCTCTGCGGGTTTCGGCGAAGTTGGCCAAATGGATTTCTTTGAACGGAAATCATGGATTTTAGGCTGCAATACCCGTCGTGTTGGCGACAATGTATGGCTTAGAATTAACGAAGTCATCTTACCAAACTTTACCCAAGCAGGATCTGCATTCACCGCTGATGGCACTAAGGAGATCTTTTATGGTCGCAGTTCATTTACCCGCTGGGTAGTGCCTATCGATGATGAAACCACTATCTGCTACGCTTGGGCCAATTTTGGTGAACGAGGCGACCCTCAAGAGTACAACACCCCCGAAGGGCCTGAGCTAATCGAACAAGGCGAGGTTTTTGATCGCCCCTATGAGCAAAAACAAAAGTTTCCTGCAGACGTGGAAGCCTGTGAAGGCATGGGCCCTATTACTATTCACAATAATGAGAATTTAACCACCAGTGATATCGGCGTTGCCCTGATGCGACGCCAAATCCGCGAGCAAATCCGTGACCTAAGCGCCGGTAAAGAACCTATGCATGTTAGCCCAAGCGATACTGCGCCAATTCCAACTTATGGCGGCGACACCGTTCTTAACATTTCACGTAAAACTGAAGGTGATGAATTATCATTGTTGAGCAAGATTGCCCATGAATTTATCGAAATTCAGTTCGCAGTTGATGGTAAATCGGAAAATAAAAGAATAAGTATCGTCACTGATAAACTAAAAGAAATGCAATCAGGCTACAATTGCCCAGAATAATTCAGGAGAGAATCCCATGGATCAAAAAATTCGAGTTCACTTTAAAAGTAACCATGCCAACCCTGACTCATTTCCACCAACAATTGAAGGTGAGGCTGTCTTTGCTCTAACAGAAAAACGCTACAACGACGCCTTAGAGAGGCACCCTGATTTAAAAGGAAAAATTGATCCAGTATTTGACTGGGATCTTGACAACTTCTACGAATCAATGAAAACAGCAGAAGTGCTTGTTTGTTGGGATTTTCCAACCGAGAACCTGGCAGAGATTGCACCAAACCTTCGCTGGATTCACATTATTGGTGCGGGTGTTGAGCACCTATGCCCAATGGACTGGGTGCCAGAAAATGTAACAGTTGTTAATAACCGAGGTGCGCACGCTGCAAAGGCGGGTGAATTTGGCCTAATGAGTATTCTAATGCTACACACTCACATACCCCAAGTGATTGCCAATCAGCGCAACAATCACTGGGAATCGTTATATTCAACACCGATTGCAGGAAAAACCTTACTTGTTATTGGCACCGGTAATATCGGCTACTCTGCAGCCAAGCACTGCAAAATGGTAGGCATGCATGTGATTGGTGTTAGCCGCCACGGCAAAGCTTTAGAGGGTGTTGATGAAATGGTGACAACTGAACATCTTGAAAAAGTTCTGCCAATGGCTGATTACATTTTTATGTCAACACCGAACACTACTGAAACCAATAATTTATTAAACCAAGAACGCCAAGCACTAATGAAGCCGGGTGTTGGCATTATCAATGTTGGCAGAGCTGCAACAATGGATTACGATGCCCTACAAGACAATCTTCACTCAGGTCACATTAGCGGTGCAATCATTGATGTATTTGACACAGAGCCATTACCAGCAGACTCACCACTATGGACAACACCCAACCTAATGGTGATGCCACATATCTCCGCGGATGATGGTGATAGTTATATCCCACTGACACTCGACTTAGTCTTTATAAATATGCAGCGCTATCTTGCTGGTGAAACGTTAAACAACTTAGTCAGACCAAATTTGGGCTACTAGACTCAACAGGAAAATCACATGAAAAAAATTGCTTTTATTGGGCTTGGCATTATGGGCGCACCTATGGCGGGCCATCTTGCGGATGCTGGCTATCAAATTATTACCAAAACTCACATTAACCCAGTCTCTGAAGAACTCAGCAGTAAAGGCGTCAAAACTGTAGAAAGCTTATCTCAGGCGGCATCTGAAGCGGATATTATTATCACAATGGTGCCCGATACGCCGCAAGTGGAGACGGTTCTTTTTAACTCAGGTGGCATTGCCGAAGGCCTATCCAAGGGAAAAATCATTATCGATATGAGCTCGATTTCCCCGATTGAAACCAAAGCCTTTGCTGCTCGAATCGAAGCGCTTGGTTGTGATTATATCGATGCACCGGTATCGGGCGGTGAAATGGGCGCAATAAACGGTGTACTGACCATTATGTGTGGCGGAAAAGAAACAGTCTTTAAGAAAGTGAAGTCACTATTTGAAATCATGGGTAAGAACATCACCCTAGTTGGTGGCGTTGGCGATGGCCAAACATGTAAAGTAGCCAATCAAATCATTGTTGCTCTCAATATCCAAGCAGTCTCAGAAGCCTTGGTGTTTGCAGCAAGTGCAGGCGCTGATCCGAGCAAAGTTCGTGAGGCGCTAATGGGCGGTTTTGCCGCTTCAAAAATTCTAGAGGTCCATGGAGAGCG
>DUCF01000032.1:3634-4403 GCA_012959965.1 Candidatus Thioglobus sp.
TTGCGAGTCACTAGACCTAGCGGATAGTGATCATTCTGCCTTGGTTCAAGCTATCGAGCATCTTAGCAATCAACGCCTCAATTAATCATCAAACTCACAAAAATCAAGGGTGTCTTATTGCTCTTTCAACCATTGTTTGGCAACATTGCTCGACACAAGTGCTAGGCTCTCAAACGGTTGTTCTAGCGCTTCAGCAAGCGAGATGGTTTCGGAAACAACACTAAATACTCTATCAATACCTTGCTCATGTATTGACCCAATACCCCCCTCAACCGATCCAGCAATAACAAATACCGCGCATTGATATTTCTTGGCTCGTTTGGCAATACCAATCGGTGCTTTTCCATGCAAACTCTGAGAATCAATACGGCCTTCACCAGTAATAAGTAAATCAGCGCCCTCAAGATGACGCTCGAGATCAACTGCATCAAGGACAATATCAATACCACTTTTCAGCTCTGTGCTTAAAAAGGCTAAAAAAGCAGCACCCAATCCACCAGCAGCACCTGCACTAGGTACCGAAGCCACGTCTTTTCCTGTTGTTTGATGGATAATCTTAGCATAATGCGCAAGATTGGTATCAAGCTCAGCAACCATTTGAGCATCATATTGATTTACTTTATCACTCATTATTCCCCCTGATATCTTGGTAGCATTAATAAAAATATTGCTCGTTAATATTAAACGTTAAAAAAGGTTAAATATGAATTTTGAAATAGTAACAGGAATATCTAAAGATTATTTAGATATAGCAAAACTAACAATACCA
>DUCF01000033.1 GCA_012959965.1 Candidatus Thioglobus sp.
CCTGTTGAAACAGCCGGTCCTGCTGAAACAGCCGGTCCTGCTGAAACAGCTAGCGATTTTTCGCTGGAAAATTACATAGCCAACGGCCCAACCAATAAAGACAATGATAACCAATAATGCCAGAAACTAAAAAACAAGAAAAACTATCGATTATCCAGCATTTGGTTGAATTACGTAACACATTGATGCACTCCGTTCTTGCAATTGTGATATTCTTTGTCGCTCTTTTTCCCTTTGCGGACTCAATTTACACCTTTATAGCGGCGCCAATTATTGCAACAATACCAGGCTCCAATCTCATTGCTATCGGTGTTATTTCACCCTTCCTAACACCATTAAAAATGGCACTAATTCTTGCGGTTTATCTGGCAATGCCATTCTTACTATTCAAGATTTGGGCTTTTGTTGCGCCAGCACTCTACAAGCATGAAAAACGCCTAATCATGCCACTGGTGATTTCTTCAACCATTCTGTTCTACACAGGGATATTGTTTTCCTTCTATATTGTCTTTCCGGTCATTTTTGGCTTTCTTTCAACTGTGGGTCCATCCGTTGTTAACTTCACACCCGATATTCAATACTATCTTGATTTTGTCATAAAAGTATCTTTTGCTTTTGGTGTGGCCTTCGAGGTGCCCATTGCAACAATCTTACTCATTATGTTTGGCGTCACCACGCCCGAGAAATTGAAAAAAAACCGCACTTACATTATTATCGGCGCTTTTGTACTTGGTATGCTTCTCACTCCGCCAGACATTATTTCACAGGTATTGATTGCGATCCCTATTTGGCTTTTATTTGAAGCCGGATTACTTTTTGCGCCATTGTTCAAAGTTCGTCGACGCCAAGATGTGCACCAAGAAAAAGAGTCGAGCACAGTCGACTGGCAAGATAAAGAGCATAACGAAAAAATGAACCAACTAGAGGGTGAGATGAATAAACGTGGAAAAGGTGAGTGAAACAACCAGATTTAACTCCTCTACTACAACTTTTTTAGCCCTGCAAAGCCACTTCTCACAAACCTTTTGACAGGAATCTGAGATAATTATGCTAGTTACAAACGTAACAAACATTAAATGAACATTTTCTTGAGGAAGTAATGGCGTATTCTGATTATGAGCTTTTTTAGTGCACTGCTCATTACACTACAACGAATGTCATGAAGCAACTGTAAAGGAGATGCGCTAGACAGGCGCCTAACGCGAGGTAGTCATTTCAAGCAAAAAGACACTCTTTCGTAACTAAATAGTGTCTTCTTTTTTCTCCATAGATTGCTTAACGAAGTAGTTCAATCTATGAAAAAAACTTCAAATACAATTATTCATTTCACCTGTAAAAAAATAAAAGCACTGCAACGCGATTTACATCAAGCTGCAGCAGTAACCATTATTATTTTAGGCAGAGGTCTTGCGTTTTTTTATTCGCAAATAGGCCTCCAACGAATCATCAAGCGCCTCTAGCCACGGTGTATGGTGCGCCGGTGACTGAGTCCCTGTCATCAGAGACTTGTGTGACTTATCTCTGAATGTCATAATATTCTCTTTCTTGTTATTCTTCCAATCTAAGAAAGTAAGCCTCATGCCTTCAATGTCAAAGTTGGGATAGTCCGTCTCATCAACTAGCATTTGTATATAGTCACCCTGAAATTTGTATGCATAAGCCACGCTTGGGTCTGCCAACTCTAACTCATGCCACTCTTTCGTGTGTTTTTGCATTAGATCAAACGAAGGCAGCTCAACCCTTCCCAAAATAACATCTCTGGCATACCAGGCTTGGGCATCAAACATATTAAAGGTGTACCACTGGTCTTGCATTCCAAGATACATAAGCTGTGGATTTTTCTCCCAAACCACACCTTTATAAAGATCTAATGGATACAAAATGTTTTTCGTTTTTAAGCGCAATGAATCCGGCAAGAATGGAAAATGGTGCTGGTAACCCGTGCAAAGAATAATCGCATCGACTTTTTTAGTAGTACCATCAATAAAATGAACAGTATTACCCTCTACCTTTACGATTCCTGGCTTTTCTTCCCAGTTATCTGGCCATTTGAAGCCCATGGGCGCACTACGATAACTACTGGTAATAGACTTTGCTCCGTATTTATAACACTGAGAGCCGATATCCTCAGCAGAATAACTACTACCAACAATTAGCAAGTCTTTATCTTTAAACTCAAGCGCATCACGAAAATCATGGGCATGCAATATCCTGCCATTAAAGTGACTAAAGCCCTCATACTCAGGAACATTCGGTGTAGTGAAATGACCCGATGCGACTATGACATAATCAAACTCTTCAGAGTAGGCTTTGTCTTCAACAAGGTCATGAACTCGAACAGTAAACTTTTTAGTGTCTTCACAAAAAGACACATCTCGAACCGCAGTATTAAATTGAATTTGCTCTCTAACACCTGCTTTTTTTACCCTTCCTTGAATGTAGTCAAATAAGACCTCTCTAGGTGGGTAGGAGGCAATCGGATGGTCGAAATGCTCCTCAAAATAATAATCCGCAAACTCCAAAGCCTCTTTTGGTCCATTTGACCAAAGATAACGATACATACTACTGTGGGCAATTTCTCCGCTCTCGTCTAAGCCAGTTCTCCAGCTGTAATTCCATAAACCACCCCAGTCGGATTGCTTTTCAAAACAAACCACTTCCGGCACATCCGCACCTTTATCTTTGGCTGATTTGAATGCCCTAAGTTGTGCAAGGCCGCTCGGGCCAGCGCCAATAATTGCTACTTTTTTACTCATACCTGCTCCATATTATATTATTTATAAAATATTTTGTGATCACAAAAAAATTATTTCGATAGTATACCGTTACTTGTCAATATAGCGATTGAAAATAATACAATACAATATGCTACATAATTCAATTTACTTTATGCGTTGAAAATCAACTCTTAGTTTTCAAAAAAAAGAGAAGTGAAAAAATATGGAAAATACAGACGGAGGTTAGATTCTTAGCCTAAAAGCTCGAAAGCGCTGATAATACTATCAGCAACATCGGCAATGCGCTTGTTTTTGTCCATTGCCATTTTTCTTAAAGATTGATAAGCCTCGTCTTCACTGATTTTTTTGTGCTTCATCAGCAAGCCCTTGGCTTTTTCAACTGCCTTTCTCTCAGCTAGCTGAGAGCGTGTGGCATCAAGTTCGTCTCTAAGTGCCTGGAATTCTCTAAAGCGCGCAATGGCAACGTCGATAATCGGTTGCACCCGGTTTTCTTCTAAGCCATCAACAATATAGGCATTAACACCCGACTTAATCGCTGTGCCTGCCATTTGATCACCAGAGCTTTCTGTGAACATTACAATCGGTTTTGGCTTGGTGTTATTAACATCGCGCAAATTAGCAAAGACCGCTTCATCCGGAATGTCTGCATTCACAATCACCACATCAGCATGTGTCATTTCGTTACTGGTTGCAAGATTAGCACTGCCTTCCAGTCGGCAGATAACCTCATGACCCTTATCTTGCAATGCACGACGGAGAATGGCCGAACGACCCATATTTTCGTCAACTAAGATAATTTTTAATGCTTCTGGATTCATTGTTGAATTAACTCATATTTCATAAAAGACCAACTGTGTAATATACCTCATTCAAGCCTAAGAATCCCGAATTAGTTAAGCTTCTTGAAAAAAATGGGGAGGTATTTACCTCCCCATTCATTAACTAGTAGGCTAATTATTTTGTCACAAACTCTGGGTAAGCCTCCATGCCACACTCAGTTATATCCACACCAGCATCTTCCTCATTGGCAGATACACGGACGCCCATCACCACCTTAAGGATTGACCAGAGTACTAATGATGCGCCAAACACCCAAACAAAGATTGTTGCCGCACCAGCAAGTTGACCGACAACGCTAACATCAGTATTTGTTAATGGTACTGCCAACAAACCCCACAGGCCAACGACACCATGGACTGAAATCGCGCCCACTGGATCATCAATCTTTAACTTTCGATCAAGAACAACAATTGAGATAACAACAATCACTCCACCAACAGCACCAATCAGTGTTGCTACTAGTGCGCTTGGCGTGTCTGGTCCGGCCGTAATTGCCACCAATCCCGCTAAGGCACCATTAAGAGCCATTGTTAGATCCGCTTTCCCAAACCAAGTCTTCGCAAGCAAAAGTGCTGCAATTACGCCACCTGCAGCTGCAGCATTGGTGTTGACAAATACCATCGCCACTGCATCGGCACTTTCCTTGCTGGCCATGGCTAAGACTGAGCCGCCATTAAAGCCGAAC
>DUCF01000034.1 GCA_012959965.1 Candidatus Thioglobus sp.
CGCCAAGGTGAGGCGTTAGAATCGCCTTAGGATTGCCAAACAAAACGTTTTCTTTGGCTGGTTCCGTTGAGAAAACATCGATCGCAGCACCGGCAATTAAGCCTTCGTTTAGAGCATCGTTCAAGTCACTCTCATCAACCATGTTGCCACGAGCTGCATTGATGATGATGGCAGAAGATTTCATTTTTGCGTAATGTTCTTTACTAAGAAGAGGCTTGCCATCGGCAGCTGCTTTGCCATGAAAACTAATAATATCACTTTGCTCAAGTAGCTCATCAAAGCTCACGTTAGTCACATGAGGGAATTCTGCTTGACGCGACTCTAAAGACTTAGAGCAAACAAGTACGTTGACATCAAAACCACTCACTAAGTGACTAAGTCTTGCACCAATATTGCCAAAACCAACAATGCCCAGAGTTTTCTTTGAAAGTTCAAAGCCTTTGATGGCCTTTTTCTGCCATTCGCCTTTATGTGTTGTTTCGTCTGCGTAAGGGATTTTTCTAAGCGCCGCCATAATTAAAGCAAAGGCGTGCTCTGCAGTGGCGTTGGTGTTGCCACCCGGTGTGTTCATTACAACAACGCCGTTTGCTCTTGCTGTTGCACAGTCGATGTTATCAACACCTGCACCCGCTCTAGCAATCGCTTTAAGCTTTGTTGCCGCAACCAAGATGTCTTTTGTGACAGTGGTTGCTGAGCGCACCAGTAGACCGTCGTATTCTGGAATGATGTCGATCAACTCCTGCTCTGAAAGTCCTGTGATTACGTCAACTTCAATACCTTTGTCGTTGAAGATTTGATCTGCAACGTTACTCATTGCGTCTGAAATTAATACTTTAAACATTATTTTACCTCTTGATAAGCCCATTCAATCCACGGCAATGCTGCCCTCATGTCGTCATTTTGTACTGTTGGTCCGCCCCATAATCTAAAGCTAGGTGGTGCTTTCGGGTAGCCACCAATGTCATATGCCACACCTTCGTCGTCAAGCAGTGTTACCACTTTCTTCACCAGCGCTCTTTGATCGTCTTCACTCATACTAGTGAATGACTCGTCTTTAATTGCTATTGTGATACTTGTACAAGATCTTGCGCTTTCGTCATCACATAAAAACTTAAATGAGTCACTGTTGTCAATCCAGTCTGCAATAATTTGAAGGTTTTTGTTTGAATGCTTGATAAGCGCTTCCGCACCGCCAACAGACTCTACCCAATTAAGTGCATCCAGTACATCCTCAACACAAATCATGGATGGTGTGTTGATTGTAGCGCCTGCAAAGATGCCTTTAGACACTTTTAATTTACTTGCCATTCTGAACACTTTAGGAACTGGCCATGCAGGTGTGTGTGATTCTAATCTTTCCAGTGCACGCGGTGACAATGCAATCATGCCGTGAGCGCCTTCGCCGCCCAATACTTTTTGCCAAGACCATGTAATTACGTCAAGCTTGCTAAAGTCGATGTCCATGGCAAATACCGCAGAAGTTGCGTCACAAATTGTCAAACCGGCTCTATCGTCTGGAATCCAGTCCGCATTGGGAACACGAACGCCAGCCGTTGTGCCGTTCCACGTGAAAATCACATCGTTATCAAAGTTTGTTTGACTCAAATCAGGCAGTTGGCCATAGTCGGCAACGTAGGAGTTGACGTTATCAAGTTTTAATTCGTTCAAAATATCGTTGACCCAGTCTTTACCAAAGTTCTCCCAAGCCAAAACATCAACACCTCGTGCACCTAAAAGAGACCATAAGGCAGCCTCTAAAGCGCCGGTGTTGGACCCTGCCATAATGGCTAAAGTGTAATCGCCTGGTAAGCCAAGAAGCTTGCTTGATTTAACAATAACGTCATTAAGTTTCGCTTTACAGTGCTTCGCTCTGTGCGATCTGCCAGTATCGGCATTTTTTAAGGTACTGATATCCCAGCCTGGTCGCTTGGAGCAAGGGCCGCTAGAAAAATTTGGGTTTGACGGTTTGGTTGTTGGCTTAGTTATCATAATTATTAATCCTCGAAGTCGTATGCCACCAGGCCGTCTAATGGTTTTGGATCAAACCAAGTCGATTTTGGTGGCATTGTTAAATTTTTGTCAGCAAAGTTTATTACGTGCTCCATGGGTGTTGGGAAAAAGAGAAACCAACTTCGACTTCGCCTGAGTCGACCTTTTTTTCAATTGATTCTAGCCCGTGGAAGCCGGCAATAAAACCAATTCTTGTATCACGCCTTGGATCGCCAATGTCTAGAATTGGGTCAAGCAGATAGTGATGCAATATATTAATATCTAAGTTCATCAATCCCGAAAGTGCTGCTTCGGGTTTGTCTTTTAAAGTAATTGAGTACCACGTGTTGTCCAAGTACATACCGAACGACTCTAGTGCAGTAGGCTTGTAAGGCGCGCTTTGCTTTTTAACGACAAAATGTTCTTCAACTTTCTCGATAAAATCGCTGGGTGAATAACCAAACAAGTCTTTTATCAGTCTGTTGTAGTCGAGTATGCGAGCTTGGCTAACTGGGAATAAGGCCATCATGAAAAAATTATAGGGCTCTTCGCCTGTGTGGCCGTGGTTTTGATGTTGTCTGTATTCCGAAAATCTTGATAATGCCGCAATTCTGTGGTGTCCGTCAGCGACGTATGTACGATTGACAGCATTAAATAGTTCGCTTATTTGAAGTACTTTTGCCTCATCGCTGATAACCCAAAGCTCGTGCTGACAACTGTCTAGGGAGTTAAAAGAATAGGTTGGCTTTGCACTGGTTTGTTCTTTTAATAAAGCATCGAGCTCGGCTTCATCGGGGTAAACAACATAAATTGGCCCAATTTGTGCATTCAGGTTTTTTATTTGTTCGAATCTTTTTTGAGAGTTTTCGACATATATTTTTTCATGCCCACGAATGTGTAGATCGTCGTAATCCGATATTTTTGCTCTAGCAATCATGCCGATTTGAGAGTGACCTTCGGTGGATATTTTGTAAATATAAAAAGAATTATCTGTGTCTTTCGATATGACTGATTTATCTTTCATTAACTCGAAACGATCTTTTGCACCTATCTCTATCTCACTTTCGGTTTTTGTATCTTTATAGTCTGGACTAAAAATATTTAGAAAACTCCACGGATTATTTTCCTTATAACTCTTAATCATCTTTTCAGGCAAGTGGTCCGTACTAGGAAGAGCGACAGATGCAGCGTCTTCTCCCTCGGGTCTTAATCCTCTGAATGGGTTGGCTAAATACATAATTGGCTAAAGTTAAATAATTGGCAGTACTAACTTGGGCAGTGATTGTAGAATTCTAATCACAGCGGAACATTATAAACACATTGAGCACTTAACGAGCGGTTTTTTCCTAATAAGAACAGTTTTTTCCTAATAAGAATAGTTTATCAATGTTTAATTAATTCTCAGAGATTTTATATTGTTAATAATTATGCTAAACGAAAAATATCAATCGAAAGGATGAATTATTTCGTTACTCTTTGTCTGTTGGCGTGTTGTTGAAATTGTTTTTCAGAAATTTTGCAAATTTCCTCTTTTAGGCTTTGTCACCTTTCTGTTCGCACAGAAAGGTGATGCGCTCTGACAAAACCACTCTTGCAGTATACGCTTTTTTATTTAAATATAATAATTAATTTAATTAAATTCACTTATAGTTTAATTAAATTCACTTAATTAAACTATAACTCATTACGATAAATTTCAGAATTCGCTGTGCTCAGACATGCTGAAATTTCCTCGTCCCATTTCATAAAGTATTATGTGAGTTGATTTGTAAAGGAGTTGAGTCAAAAACCTCAGAGGGTTGATCACTTTAGTTTTTGATTAAGCAGCGCTAATCAAGCCCATCAATAAGAAATTTAGCCTTTAATCTTATAAAAAATTACAAAATTATCGAAATATAGTTAATTATTGGTAAAAAATAGCCAATATAAACCAATTATTGTCAAAAAACGTGTTTTTGTCTTTGATTTACAAAATTTGGCAAATTTTTAGTTTACTGAACAACCACCACCATGGCAGGGCGAACAAGACGCCCATTTAGGGTAAAGCCAACTTGCACAACTTCAAATACAGAGTTTGATTCTTTGTCTGGCAAAGGTAGCATGGTTACCGCTTCATGAAGTTCGGGGTTAAATTTCTCCCCAACTGGATTTAGGGTTTCAACGCCAAATTTTTCAAGCGTTGACATAAAGACTTTGTCGGTCATTTCGAGGCCTTCGACAATGTGCTC
>DUCF01000035.1 GCA_012959965.1 Candidatus Thioglobus sp.
TCCGCCTTGGGGAAGCTGCCAAGAGCTTTCCTTGTATCGCTTTGCTAGAAGTATTTGCTTCTTATAATTTGTAAGTACAATGCCAACGTTAGCGCGATAGCCTTCGCTATCAATCACTAATCGTCGCCAGCAGCAAAGCCCAGAAGGTGAAGTAAGCTAAGAAATAAATTATAAATCGAGATATAAAGTGTTACCGTCGCCATAATGTAGTTCGTCTCACCACCATGGATGATCGCACTTGTTTGATAGAGTATTAGCCCACTCATTAATAAAACAAAACTCGCAGATACAGCTAGAGATAAGGCTGGCATAGAGAAGAAATACGCAGCAAGGCCTGCTAAAAACATTACCATAATGCCCGCGGCTAAAAAACCACCCATAAAACTAAAGTCTTTTTGGGAGACCAGTGCATAAACGGAAAGTGTTGCAAAGATAACGGCCGTACCGGTCATTGCCATTGCCACCAATTCAGCACCATTAGAGAAAGCCGTAAGATACATGTTGATGATTGGGCCTAGCGTTAAGCCCATAAAGCCAGTTAAGGCAAACACCGCCAAAATACCGTAAGCAGAGTTTCTGAGCTTGGTCACCAAAAACAATAAACCGAAATAACCAACAAGGGTCATTAAGCCAAGATGAGGAAAGTTGGTTACCATTGCTACGTAAGCCATTACACCACTGAAAAGCAGCGTTGCTGAAAGCAGTTGGTAAGTGTTTCTAAGGGTGCGATTGATGACAATCGCGTTACTTGCTGTTTGAACGTTTGAACGCATAATATTTGAAGTAAAAGTAAAAGTGTAAAATATAGTCAATTTCGACTCAAAAAGCAAGGAAAGAGGGCTCTTTTTAATGAAACTTATTTTAGGTATGGGGCTCACAGGTCTCTCTGTTGCGCGTTTTTTTAAAAGCCAGAAAGCAAGCTACCAAGTTGCGGACTCTCGTCAGTCGCCACCATTGCTCGACACTTTTATAGCTGAAGGACTTACTGAAGGTTGTCAGCTAGGCCCTTGGAAGGAGTGCCTACTCGAAGGAACTGAGGAAATTATTGTTAGCCCTGGTATTGCCATGTCAGAGGAAATAGTCATTTGGGCAAGAGAAAAAAACATTCCTCTGGTTGGTGATATCGAGTTATTTTCTCGCTACGCCAATGCACCAATTATTGGCGTCAGTGGCTCTAATGGTAAATCAACAGTCACTCAACTTGTTGGTGAAATGGGGCTTGCGGCAGGAAAAA
The DNA here is from genome assembly GCA_012959965.1 of Candidatus Thioglobus sp. Taxonomy (GTDB): domain Bacteria; phylum Pseudomonadota; class Gammaproteobacteria; order PS1; family Pseudothioglobaceae; genus Pseudothioglobus. The sequence goes on from DUCF01000035.1 coordinate 1,235, forward strand.
ACACAGCAATTTGTGGCAATATTGGCATTCCGGTGATGGATGCTTTGAGTGATAACGTCGATTTGTATGTTGTTGAACTGTCAAGCTATCAGTTGGATTACACGAATTCATTGGACTTGCTAGCGGGCTTGGTGCTGAATATCACACCGGATCATTTGGATCGCTATCCAGATTTTGATGCTTACATTGCTTCAAAAATAAGTCTTTACCCCTATTGTCAAAACAAGGTGGTTAATCTTGATGAGAGTGCCACTACTGAGATTGTCTGGGATTGTTGTTTTGGTTTGGAAAAGTCCAATCAAAAATGTGAATTTAGAGTTGAAACTGATCAGGGCGTCACCACTTTCTTCAATAAAGATGAGGCTTTATTTGGTGGCGAGGATTTGAAAATAGTAGGTAAACATAATATGAGTAATGTTCTTGCGGCACTTACCTTGGGACATCTTGCTGGTTTATCAAACAAGGCGATGACACAAGCAGTAAGTGATTTTAAAGGGCTTCCTCACCGTCTAGAGTGGGTAGTTAATATGGATGGCGTAGACTTCTTTAATGATTCGAAGTCGACTAATGCCATCTCTACAATAACCGCTATTAATGCACTAAGTGAGAGCTATCCATCTCTGGTTTTGATTGCAGGCGGTATTGCAAAAAAAGAGGATTATTCGGCGATGTTTGAGTTGATTGGTGAAAAAGCAGAGGCGGTTGTTTTTATCGGTGAAGCAGCTGAGAGCTTTGCTTCAAACATTACCAACTGCGCTGTCGAAGTTGCTCAATCAATGGCGCAGGCCTTATCGATTGCAAAGTGTTATGCACCTTGCGGAGCAATTTTACTTTCACCGGCTTGTGCCAGTTTTGATATGTACGAGGATTTTAATGCACGCGGCGAGGATTTTAAGCGCTTGCTTGCTCAATAAAGTCAATTGCCTTGTCGATATTTGCGTCTGCTAGAGTGAGTGCGTTGTTTTCATGTCTAAGCCAAGTGCATTGACGTTTGCATAATTGTCTAGTTGCAATGATGGATTTTTCAATCATTTCACTCTCGGTGGTGTCGCCGTCTAAATGTTGCCATGCTTGACGGTAGCCAACACAACGAATGGATGGTAGATCTAAATTGAGTTTTTTGTTTGTTCGAAGCGCCTTAACCTCGTCCATAAATCCAGAGCTCATCATTTTGTTAAAGCGTTTTTCGATTCTCTGATGCAGTACCGCTCTATCGGGCATTAGTACAATTTTCTTTATTGGATTGCTAAGCGCGCTGCCATCTTTGTTGCCTTGCAATTCACTCAGTGTATTGCCACTTAAGTAGTACACCTCCAGAGCGCGCGTAACTCTTTGTGAGTCGTTACAGTGAATTCTATTTGCTGCGATAGGGTCAATAGCGTTTAATTGTTTATGCAATTCTTCACTACCAAGGGCTTTTAATTGTTCGGTGAAATGTTGCCTGGACTCGTTTGTTGATTCTGGCAAAGCCGAAAGACCGTATTCTAGTGCGTGAAAATAAAACGAAGTACCACCCACCAGGACAGGCAATTTATTCTGTTCAAGCGCTAAGTTAATATGCATTTTTGCTTGGGAAACAAAGTCGTTGACCGAAAAAGAATCCTCAGGTTCACAAATGTTGACCAGTGCGTGTGGGTATTTTTGCAGCGTGCCGGCGTCGGGCTTAGCTGTGCCAATGTCCATGGTGCGATAGATGAGAGCCGAGTCCACACTAATGAGGTGAACGTCAAAATGTTTGCACAATTCAATTGCCAACTCTGTTTTTCCAGAGGCGGTCGGACCCATTAGAAAAATGACCGAATTGTGAGGCGATAAACTCATATTAGTGCTAGGCTTGTATCAAAGGGTCCTACATTATACTCAAGGAGTATAAGTTTCGTAAAAGCAAACAGTTATATCGGATTTATATCCATCGATATGACCTGAGTTTTAGCCATTATATTGCTTAACTTAACTTTATAATAGCACCTAAATTTTTACATTACTCAATACGATGTTTACAGTCTTAAATCAGGCAAGTGGAAAATCCTTTCAGAGTGCTGGTGACGCGCCAGTTTTGGATGACGCTCTAGCGCATGGGCTCAACTTTCCTTATGGCTGTCAAAATGGTTTTTGTGGCAAATGTAAAGCCGTTGTTTTAAACGGTGAAATTGATTACGATGGCGATGTTCCTGCAGCTCTTACAGAGCAAGATTTAGAGGCTAACATGGCGCTCCTTTGCCAGTGCAGAGCGACGAGTGATTTGTATATCAATGTTGATGAGTTGGATGATTTGGCCAATATTGAGGTTCGCTCACTACCTTGCAAAGTGGAGCAAATAAATCGCCTCAACCATGACGTGATTCAAATCATGCTTAAGATTCCGGGTGCGCAGTCTTTGCAGTATCTAGCAGGGCAATACCTTGATCTAGAGCATTCCGATTTTGAGCCTCGCGCCTTTTCAATTGCCAATGCACCTGTTAACTCAAACTTAATTGAGCTTCACGTTAGATTGGTTGAAGACGGTCAATTTACCAATTTTATTTTTAATAGTTTGACTGAAAAGACCATTCTTAGAATTGAAGGCCCTAAAGGCGACTTTTTCTTAAGAGAAGAGAGCGATAAGCCCGCTATCTTAATTGCGGGTGGTACTGGATTCGGCCCTATTAAGGCGATTGTTGAGCATTTGATTTCGATTGACTCTCAAAGAAAAATACATATTTATTGGGGCGTTAGAGCCGAAGAAGATATCTATTCTAGCTTGCCTTCTGAATGGGCTAATGAGTTTGAAACAATTAGTTATACCCCTGTTTTGTCAGAAGCCAATGGCTCTTGGCGGGGCGAAAAAGGCTATGTTCATGAAGCTGTTATTCAAGATTTTTCAAATTTATCCGATTACGAAGTTTACGCTTGTGGGCCGCCGATTATGGTCAGAGCGGCAGCCAGTGGTTGTTTAGAAAGAGGTCTTTCAAAGAAACACTTCTACTCAGATGCTTTTGAGTATGCCTTTGAGGAAAATGCTGATGACTAGCATGCAATCTCACTTAGAAGAGCAATTGAAAGTTGCTTTAGAGCCTAGCCACTTAGAGGTGATTAATGAGTCCAGTAGTCATTCAGGACCAGCCACAGAGTCGCATTTCAAGCTTGTTGTGGTGAGTGCGGCTTTTACTGAAATGAAACTTATTGATCGTCATCGTTTTATCAATAAACTCTTCAAAGAAGAGTTGAGTCATATCCACGCCTTAGCGATGCACACTTACACGCCGAGTGAATGGCAAGCGCGCCAAAGTTCGCCAGATTCACCACTTTGCGCCAGTAAAACCAAATAGTGCGTTCTCTTTTATTAATCCTTGTCTTGGCGCTATCTGGCTGTCAAAGCGGCCTTGACAGTGTCAAAAACGTAGCCAGTTTAATTGATGTTTCGGCGCCATCAAAAGCGTATAAAGATGAATTCAATCTTTGGCATTATATTGCCAATCATCAAAAACTAAGCAATCAAAATCATCAACGAGTTGATGAACACATTGCATGGTTTGTGAAGCATCCAGATTATCTTGAAAGAGTCAGTAAGCGTGCACAGCCGTACCTTCATTTGGTTGTGACCGAGGTTGAGAAAGAGGGCTTGCCAATCGAGATTGCCTTGTTGCCTATTGTTGAATCTGCCTATTACCCATTTTCCTATTCTCACGGTACAGCGGCAGGGCTTTGGCAATTTATTCCTTCGACAGGTAAGCTGTACGGTCTTGAAGAGGATTGGTGGTATGCGGGAAGGCGTGATGTGTTGGCATCCACTAAGGCAGCTGTTCTGTATTTAAAAAACCTCAATCAATTATTTGATGGTGATTGGTTGTTGGCCATTGCAGCCTACAATGCCGGTCCTGGGCGAGTTCAAAACGCAATCAACGCCAATAAAAAAAGCGGTAAAAAAACAGATTTCTGGCATTTGGAATTGCCTAATGAAACAAAGCGCTATGTACCGAAATTATTAGCAGTCGCAAAAATTCTACAAGATCCCTCACGCTATAATCAAAGCTTTGAGAGGGTTGACAATAAGGCCTATCTGCAAGCGATTGAGTTAGATTCTCAGTTTGATTTGGCACTAATTTCTCAGTGGACAGGGCTTAGTATTGATGAGATCTACACTTTCAATCCTGGTTTGCGACGATGGGCGACGCCAAGCGCTTTGCCATTTACACTTTTACTGCCGAGTTCGGTGGTGTCAATTTTTGAAAAAAAGCTCAACGAATCAGGTGAGCGTCCTCAAATTAGCTGGGTTCGCCACCAAATTCAATCCGGTGAAAGTCTTAATTCTTTAGCGAGTAAGTACAACACAACACTAGAGCAAATTATCAGCGTTAATGAGCTTCGCGACGACACAATTCGTATGGGTGATTACATCATTGTGCCGCTTGCGCAACAAGGCGAAGCGTATTACGCACTGTCGGAAGAGCAAAGAGAAAAGAGCCGACTCAATGCGCAAAAAAGCACCTCTAAGGTGGTATACGAAGTTGTCTCTGGCGACAGTCTGTGGAAAATTGCCGCACAGTTTGGTGCAAGTATTAATGATCTTGTGCGCTGGAATCATGTTCAGCCATCGGCGCCTTTGTCGATCGGTAAGGAGCTGGTTATTTGGTTGACAAATAAGAACCAAACAGAACTCGCTAAAATAGCCAAGACCGGTCTTGACATCACTCGTAAGATAACTTATAAAGTCAAATCGGGTGACAGCTTGTCCAAAATTGCCAACAGATACAGTGTGACGGTGAACCAAATACGAGAATGGAATAAGCTTGGGGCCTCGAATATTATTCATCCGGGTCAAAAGCTAAAGATTACAATCAGTGTTGTGAATTCGAGTCTTAGTTGATGATATTGCCTATCAAAAAAACCATTCTAGCCAGCCTGGCGTTTATTGTTGTGAACTGGCGGAAAATTATAGAAATATCTATTATTCCACTGGGTTTTGCATTTCCATTGCTGCTTGTTCTGCCCGAACTAATGGAATTATCTAAGCAGTTATTTACTGGTCAAGTGGATACTGCAATTAATGTGCCGGATAACACGCTACTGTATATGTTCTTATTCTTATATGGTTATGCCTTACTTTCCATTAATTTAGCTCGCTTGGTCATATTTGGTTCAGCCTCTGTCTCCGCTTTGAGTGGTGTTTTGGAGTTTGGTAGAATTGCTAAATATGTCGGATTGACGATGATGGTAGGCTTTGCTATTGTGTTTCCTACAGCATTAACTGGATTACTCTTTGTTCAGTTGATTGTGTATTTTTTGATTGTGCCGTTAACGCTTAATTTTGTTAATGTCGCCATCGGAAAAATACTTAATTTTCGCTGGAATTTACCTTTTGCTGTTCATGTTAATTTGTTTTTTATGCAAGTCTTACTTCCAACATTATTCGCCTATCTTTTTGGAAGTGTTGCAGAGGCCTTGGGCATCAGTGGTTATATTTCTATGTTTGTTCAGGTGCTTATTTTTTATTGGTCTGGCGTAAACCTTGCTTTTTGTTATCGAGTTATTGTTGCAAAGGCTGCTGCTGATAACTCAGCGCAAAACCCTTAGCATAGCGCATATCAAAAACTCCTCTTTTTCGTATTTTTCTAGAGGTTTGTTTTAGGTTGTTATAGGCTTTAACAAAATCCCCTAAACGCTGCTCTTGCTTTTGATGTCCGAGAATAATCCCAACGCCGGGCTCAATGGTGAGCGTGTCTATTTGACCGCGCTCAAACTTTGTAATGATGAGTGGTGCGAGAATGGACTGATAAAGTTGGTAATCCTCAAAGAATTTAGATGTCCCATCTTCATTAACAAGAGCCAAAGGAGCCTCTGACGTTATCAGTATTTCCGGCTTGAATAGTGCGCCTTCCGTTGAAATATAGCCCTTGTCTTGCCAGCGCATTGCTATGGTATGAGCGGTAATTTCAATGTCAATTTTATTCCAAAAAAGTCGATCAACTTCAGCGTTAGCAACCCAGGGCTCGGCTTCAATATTTTTCTTTAGCTCGGCTAAATTAATTAAGTATTTATTGTCAAGAAGAGGGGTAATAAGCCGCTCATAGTGAGCATCGCTTTGGCTGAGTTTTTTGTCAATTGCCCAGTTAATCTCTGGCTCAAATAAATTAGAGCGATGAAGATTGTAGCCAATGGCAGCAATGGCCAAAATAAGCAGCAAAAACGGCAGCTTCCGCCCCAGTTGTTGAACAACAGCTTTAGTTGGTTTTTTTGGCTTATTTAAGCGATTGAATCGTTGCTTAGCCATTAAGAATACTTAGGACGAGTTGCTCAAAAGTCATGCCTTTAGCTTTTGCTGCCATTGGTACAAGTGAGTGCGAAGTCATGCCTGGTACGGTATTAATTTCGAGTAAGTAAGGCGTTTTGTCTTCGCCAATGATAAAGTCAACTCGCCCCCATCCCGAGGCGCCAGTTGCGCGAAAAGCCTCCATTGCAATTGTTTGCAGGTAGGACTCTTCCTCTTCAGTTAAATCGGAAGGGCAGAGGTATTGAGTGCTGTCGCTAAAGTACTTGGAATCGTAGTCATAAAAAACATTTTCGGCAACAATCTTCACACTGGATAGAGTTTTGCCATTTAAAACGGCTACTGTATATTCACTTCCTTCAATCCAATGCTCAATCAGTGCATCACCATATTGCCACGCCAATTTAAGAGCGTCATCCAACTCACTAGCATTAACTACTTTGCTGATACCAATGCTGGAGCCTTCTAGAATGGGCTTTACTGCCCATGGTAGTGGAATATCAATATTTTCTGGCGGGTTTTCTTTGCTTGCAACAATGGATGGCGATAAAGGTAAAAGGTGTTGCTTCCAAACTTCTTTGGTAATTGCTTTATTCATGCACAGCTCTGAAGCCAGACTATCGGAACCTGTGTACGGGATGCCTTTGCTCTCCAATTTAGATTGTATATAGCCATCCTCTCCGCCGCGACCATGGAGTACGATAAAGGCCTTGTTAAATTCTTTTTCCCATAGCGACTTAAGGTTATCTTTAGTCAGATCAAAAGCAAAACAATCAATGTTGTTTGCTACAAGCGCCTCATAAACAGCCATACCGCTTTTCAGTGAAATTTCCCTCTCGGCAGAATAACCACCCATCAATACGGCAATCATATAATCACCAGTTCCGTCTCAAGAGCAATACCGTGAGCGTCTGCTACAGTGGTTTGGATGTGTTTAATCAGTTCTTCTATGTCCTTAGCGGTGGCAGAGTTTTGGTTGATAATAAAATTAGCGTGTTTCTCAGAAATACAAGCCCCACCAACGCAAAAGCCTTTTAAATTACAAGTCTCAATGAGTTTTGCTGCAAAGTTATTGTCAGGGTTTTTGAAGACACTACCGCAACTTGGCAGTCCAATAGGCTGCGAAGCATTTCTTTTATCAAGCAAGTCACGCGCTTCGATGTTTTTTTCTGGATGATTAAAGTCAAACTCTGCGCTTACAAAAAATTCATCACCATACTTTGCTTTAACGCTGCGATAGGCGATGGCAAAATCATCAGCCGACCTTTGTTGAATGTTGCCATTATTGTCAATGGTTTTGACCGAAGCGACGTATTGCCAAATCTCCGAGCCAAAAGCACCTGCATTCATTGCAAGTGCGCCACCAACACTACCCGGTATAGCACTGAGAAATTCGGCACCGTGCTTATTGTTTGCTCCTGCAAATCGAGAAAGTTTAGCCAAAGTTGTGCCGGCCTCGGCTGTTATAGAGTCTCTGTCAAAACCAAGATTTTTTAAGTGTTTGGTGTGTACGATTAAACCATCAAAGCCATTGTCTCGAATGAGTAGATTACTACCAAGTCCAATAAAAATAACCGTTTTTTTGTTTGTCTTTAAGTGGCTTGAGAGTTGGTCGATATCGGCCGGCGCAAAGAATTCATTGGCCAGACCTCCTGCTCTAAGTGAGCAGTGTTTGGCCATCGGTTCATCCGTTAAAATCATGGTTACTGGCGTCCAAAATGCTCGATCAATTGGTGCGGTATTTTATGGACATCACCAGCACCTAATGTTAAAAGCACATCTTCCGCTAGAACAGCATTTGGCAACACATCAAGTATCTCTTGACTGCTGCTAAGCACAATTGGGTTAATTGAGCTTCTTTGTCGAATGGAGTCAGCGAGTGCTGCGGACGTAACTTGATGAATGGGCGCTTCGTTCGCAGGATAGATATCCAATAAAATTAAAACGTCTACTCGAGAGAGGCAGCTGACAAACTCGTTAAACAAGTCTTTGGTTCTGCTGTAGCGATGCGGTTGGAAAATAACCACCAATCGATTTGTTGCGAAAGTATTTCTTAGAGTGCTAAGCACTGCTGCTATTTCGTTAGGGTGATGGCCGTAGTCGTCAAACAGAGGTATGGCGTAGTCTTTAATCGAAATTTTGTGGTGATAATCGAGTCGACGCGAGACACCGCTAAAGTTATCAAGCGCTGCCTGAATAACCTTGTGATCTATCTCCAGCTCAATGGCCACAGCAATAGCTGCGAGTGCGTTTAAGATATTGTGCTTACCAATAAGATTTAGAACAACAACAAATTTCTGTTGGTGTTTTTTGCAATCCACGTCAAAGGTCATTTGCATCTTTTTTTGCACAACATTGGAGGCTTGCACATCGGCGTCGTCACTAAAGCCATAGCCAAGGATAGGGCGGTGAATCTTTTTCAGAATGTCTTGAACGCCTTGGTCGTCTACACAAACAACACAAACTCCATAAAAAGGCAAGTTGGAGGCAAAGCTAACAAAGGCATTGGTTAGGTTGTCGTAATTGTGCTCATAGGTCTCCATGTGATCTTCGTCAATATTGGTAATCACACTAAGCATCGGTTGTAAATGCAGAAATGAGGCGTCGCTTTCATCGGCCTCTGCCACCAAATAATCACTTTTTCCCAGCTTAGCATTCATGCCAGTGGCGTTGAGAATGCCACCAATTATATAAGTTGGATCGAGTTTTGCCTCGGTCAAAATATGAACAATAAGGCTGGTTGTGGTTGTTTTGCCATGCGTGCCAGCAACGGCAATACCAAAGCGAAAGCGCATCAATTCGGCCAGCATTTCAGCGCGCGGAACAATTAATAGATGATTCTTCTTGGCGGCCTCCAGCTCAGGATTGTTTTTTGAAATAGCAGAAGAGACAACAACCGCTTGTTTGCCGATAATATTGTCGGCACTTTGGTCATACATTACCTCACAACCAAGCCTCTCAAGGCGCTCAGTTGCCTTATTGGCCTGGATGTCGGAGCCAGAGACCTCGTAGCCTAGGTTGTTAAGAACTTCGGCAATGCCGCTCATTCCTGTGCCGCCAATACCAATAAAATGAATTTTCTTTATTTTTGAACGTGTTGGGTTGTCGCTAATGGTCATGCTTTACTTACAGTTATGATTGTTAATGCCTGAATGCCTTGCCCTCTGCCAAAGGCCGTTAGACCTTCACCGGTGGTGGCGGTAATACCAACATCGTTGGCGCTAATATTGCATTGCTTAGCGATACTGTCTTTCATTTTCTTGATTTTAGGGGATATTTTTGGCTCAAGGCATTCCAGTGAAATTGCAATGTGATCGATCTGCCAACCGCTCAAATCATTGAGTGCGCATTGTAAATATTCGCGAGAGTCTGTGACACCTTGTTGGCAAAGTTCGTCTGCGATTTTTCCCAAAATATTTCTTCCGGTAATGCATGAGATTGCGTTGGTTAATGAGTGCAGAACAACATCGGCATCGCTATTTCCTCTCAGGCCTTTATCGTACTCGAATGTAACACCTGCCAAAATTAACGCCTTGCCTGACTCGTCTTCGAAGGCGTGGGAGTCTTGACCAATTCCGGTTTTAATTTTCATTGTTATTTTCTATGTAATAGTTGGCCAATTGCAGATCGTCAGCCACCGTAATTTTGATATTATTTTTTGAGCCAATGACAATTTTTACTTTGCCACCTATTTGTGCAACTGCTTCAGCTTCGTCTGTAGTGTGAATATTGTTGATAACAACATTTTCTAGCGCTTTAACCAACACGCCAAATTTAAACATTTGTGGTGTTTGTGCTTGAAATAAGTCTTCCCTATCAACGGTTTGTCGCACCTCGGAGGCATTGGCAAGCTTTAATGTGTCTACCACTGGTGTCGCTAGGATGCCGCCGTCATCTCCATCTCTCAATTGATTGATAAGTGATTGAACATCACTTGCTTTAATACAAGGCCTAACGGCATCATGCACCAGCACCCAATCATTCTCATTGGCAAACTCAGACAATGTATTAAGGGCGTTTAATACAGAATGAAAACGCTCTTGACCGCCCTGCGCAATAGCGAGCATTTTGCCGTGCTTTTGGTAAGCGGAAGTGCGGAAGTGTTCATCATCTTTAGGTATGGCAACGACACAGCCAAGAATGTCGTCCATTTTAAGCAGAGTTTTCAGGCTTTGGTCGAGAATGCTCAAGCCATTTTCAAGCTTTAAATATTGCTTTGGCATGTTTGTCTTCATGCGCGAACCGTTGCCGCTGGCTGGAATAATTAAGAAGCAATTATTATCTGGCATGAAGCTTGAATATCCTTGTTTAAGCGCTGTACGAATAGGCTTTATTATAGATTAGACTCGGGCGTTTCGTTCCTATTATCCACCTCAACAATTGCATTGATTTGATAGTAAGTTTCGTCGTCTTTAATCAGTCCGTATTTATAACGCGCTCGAGACTCAATCAAGATTAAGTCGTCATCAAGATAGTTGTTAATTTGCTGAGACAAGACTTGGTTGTCCTTTTGAATTCTACTGTTGTCTGCGATGATGTTATCGATTGTATTTTGTCGATCGTAAATAACCATCGGGAAGTCATTAATCCAAATATTTTGTCTAAAAAGAGCGATAAAAATGACTGCAAAAACAAGCGTGAACTTGTACTTAATAATGAATCCAATAATGCCTTGTTGAGATTCGGAGGCCATTTATTTTTTGGTTGATTGTAGGTAGGTTCTTGAAATGTAGTCGTGCAGTGGCAACCTATTTTTGTTGAACAATTGAAAGATAAAGCCAGCGCCAATAAGTGACAAGGGCGCCAGTACAAAGCGAGTCAGCGATTGTGTGTAAGTTACACTTTTTCTGTCGGCTTGCATAATTTCAAATTTCCAAGCTTTCATCCCAAGCGTTTGTCTGCCTTTAACCCAAGATAGCGCAAAATAACCATAAGTTAGTAGCAGCATAAGGAAGAAGTAAAACGGGTTTTTTGTACTGTCTTGAATGATAAGGTTAACCACAAGCCCCGTACAAAACACCAGGGAAAAAACTAGGAAAAAATCATAAATGATGGCGCCTAATCGGCTGATGAGTGAGACGTTTGATTTCATATTTACAGTGGTTTTTTTAGCAATAATTCGGGGTTAATGGCCACTTGGTTCATAAAGACACTCCAATGCAGATGTGGACCTGTTGAGCGACCAGTCGTGCCAATTTTACCTAACTCCTGCGCCTTTCGTAAGGTCTGACCCTCAATTACGTTGACTTCACTCAGATGGCTATAGCTGCTGAGCAGTCCTTGGCCGTGATCAATAAACACTGTTTTTCCCAGATAATAAAAATCGTGAACAAGGATAACTCGACCGGAGGCGCTGGCATTGACTGGTGTGCCTAAAGTGTTGGCAATATCGAGACCGATATGTGGCAAGCCTTTTTCGCCATTATAATACCGGTTAACGCCAAATACGCTCGTTAACCGGCCATTGGTTGGTGAGACGAAATAACCTTTGCTTAATGGTTGTGTGCTGAAAGTTTTACGCGTTTTGGTAAACAGCACTTTTTCGTTTTCAATTCGTAAACTGCTTGAATCTTGGGTATTACCAACTTTAACAGTTGTCTCGAAATATTCATCTGGGTAGCTTAGATTCTCAACTTCTATAAAAACGTATCTATCGTTAGTGCTATGCAAGGTAATACGCTTACTTCCAGGCTTTGTCATTAAAGGCAGGCCAATTAATACTTGGTATTGGTTCTCGCCTAAGGATTGAATATAAAGTGGCACGGAGCCATAAAAGGCCTCGGGGTTGATCTGCCTTGATTCAAAGGTAATTTGTGCAATACCGCCCGGCGTTGAATTAACTGTTGTGTAGATATTAGCCCAAAGTAGACTTGGTAATAATAACAAAAAACAACTAACTGTCTTTTTTATCATAAACCTTTGAGAGAAGTTTTCCTTGGTGGAGCGTGGTACTTATAACGTCACCAACGTTGATTTCATTTTCACCGTGAACGATGGATCCCTCTTCATTTTGGGTAATGCTATAACCGCGTGACAAAGTGGATAGTGGCGAGAGTATGTGTAATGCTTTTGCTTGATTGCCCAACTTAGAGGTGTGTTTAGAAAGCGCGCGCGCTATATTTTGATGCAATTGGGTGTTGAGGTGCCTGAGTTCGCTATTGAATAGACCGGAGCACTTCTCGCCGGCCTTAAGCAGCCGTTTTTGTGCAAGTTTACTTTGTTCAATTTTATAAGTAATGAATCGCGCAGGTGAGTGCTGGTGCAGTTCGGTGTTGAGCGCTTTCAATTTGGCTTGATTTAAGGTCTTCAGCGTTTTAATGGTTCGAGTCAATCTTGCCTCTGCCTCATCCAGCCTTTGTGCTTTGCGCTGTAATTCTTGGCTAGGGTCAATAATCCCGAGTTGCAGTTGTTGTAATAAAAATTGATTCTTTTCAAGTGTTTGATTGATGGCGCTGGCCAAGTTGCTCTTGAGTTTTTCTAATTGATTCAGAAGTTCGGTTTTATCTGGCGTTACCAGTGCCGCAGCCGCACTCGGTGTGGGCGCTCTTACGTCTGCAACATAATCGGCAATGGTAGTGTCAGTTTCATGGCCAATGGCGCTTACAATTGGCTTTTTACAAGCGAAAATTGCTCTGACAAGGCTTTCTTCGTTAAATGCCCAAAGATCCTCCATTGAGCCACCACCACGCGCTAGGATGATTATCTCTGAGTGTTTATCAGCCTCAGCCATTTGCAATGCTTTGATAATTTTCGGATGGGCGCCGTCTCCTTGCACAAGTGTATCGTAGAGTTTAATTTTGGCGAATGGATAGCGCTTGTTAAGCACATTGATAATATCGTGAATAACAGCACCATTTGCCGATGAAACAACAGCGATGGAGTTAATCGAACTTGGCAAGGGCTTCTTGTGTTCTGCATCAAACAAACCCTCTACTCGAAGTTTATTTTTTAGTTGGTCAAAAGCCAGCTGAAGATTACCAATGCCAGCAGGCTCAATCTGTTGTACAACCATTTGAAAATCACCGCGCGCCTCATAAACCGTGGGCGCCCCTCTAAGAATTACAGAAATGCCATTTTCAAGGGCAAATTTGAGTTTTCGTTGGTTGAGTCGGAACAGTGCGCAACGGATAGCGCCGCGCTCGTCTTTTAATGAAAAATACCAATGACCAGAAGAGGGTCGGGATAAGTTCGAGATTTCACCCTGTACCCAGCAGTGAGGTACGTTACGCTCAACCGTGCGCCTGCAAAGTCCCAGGAAGTCTGAGACGCTGTAAATTTCATCCAAGTTAAACATCAGCTTTGAGGCAAACAAAAACGGCACCGGTGCCGCCATCTTTTTGTGGGCATGAGCAAAAAGCCAATACTTGCGGGTGTTGCTTAAGATAGCTCACCACTTGTGATTTGATGATCGATAGTCCTTGGTTTGAATGATAGCCCTTACCATGAATTATTTGAATAAAGCGCTCATCACGATGGTAGTGTAAAAACTTCGATAACGATTGGCAAGTCTCTTCCACGGTCTGCCCATGAAGGTCGAGACTTGGCGCGTATTCAAGATTCCCCTGCTTCATTTTTTTGATGGTTTTGGGCGACATACCATCTTGTGCGAAGCTAACAACTTCTGAACCAGAAATATTAGCTTCTGAAAGATGACTGTAGGCCTCAAATGGCTCTGCAAAATGAGTGGTTGTTGATTTCGGTTCTTGGTTGCCGTCTTTGTCGATCGGCATCTGTTTATCAATCGAACTTCTGAATAACGATTTATCGTTTTCGCTAACCATTGTTTGGATAAGTATTGTGCATAAAAAAAGCCCTCGTAAGAGGGCTTTATTATAGCAACGAATGTAGTATTAAATTGCTATCCTGATGCGTTTATCGCTCAGTAATTTGGGTAAGCTTAAAGTGCTTTAATCTGTGCAACAATGCGAGATTTTCTTCTCGCTGCTTGATTCTTATGCATTAAACCTTTGCTGACCGCTTGGTCAACGTTTTTTTGCATTGCTGCGTAACCTGTTTGCGCCTCTTCTTTATTGCCATCTGCAATCGCGTAAGTTACTTTTTTGATGAAAGTACGAACTTTAGCTCTGATTTTAGAGTTGTGCTTATTGCGTGTAACTGCTTGTTTTGCGCGTTTTTTAGAACTTGCTGAATTGGCCATATTATCTTTAATTAAAGGTAAATTACAAAACGATAGATTATAAAGTCTTAGTTGGGTTTATGCAAGCATTAGTTTTGCGTGCTTAGGCCTCAAGAGAGTGGACAGTTTGCAAAGTTTTCTTCTTATTGAGTACCAAGTGCCAAGTCTTCCCGCCCAAAGACTTCCAAAGTGAAACTGCACGTATGCCTGCCAATAATAAAGCTCTGATGTTGTTTGCAGTGTGTTGGTTGCTTAGATAGATTTGCTCGCCTTTGACCATAATGGTTGGATTGAGGCTACCCAGCGTGTTTTTGTAGAGCTCTGCAAGTCTGGCGATTGAATTGGCGTGGTGAATTTCGAAAAATTCTTGTTTATTGATATATTCAATCTCGCTAGAGATTTTTGTTAGCAATTGACTTTGTTTCATTAATTTCTTTTCGAGGTTAATCAAGGAAATGGCGTAAAGCATGATGTTTTGCACACTTTTCGTTTTTGAATCTAAGATAGTTTTTAGAGAGTCTAGGCCAATTTGTAAATCTTCAGGAGACCTAAAAATATCCTCAATTTTGTCACTTTGGTTGACAATACTGCCAAGACTAGCTCTATTTCCCAGTGAATCACATTGCCCAGTGGAAGCCAGCTGATGAACCAATGCTGTGCTTTGCAATAAGCTCGCTAGTGCTAAAGTTTGTTGTTTGTGATTACTCATTGTGTTTTGATTTGATTACGGCGCCACCAAGGCAAATATCGCCGTTGTAAAGCACAAGTGATTGACCTTCGGTGATGGCCCTTTGGTTGGACTCGAAGCTTACTTTCATTTCACCATTTTCAAGTATCTCAATCTGGCAATTTTGTGAGGCTTGGCGGTAACGAATTTTTGCGCTGCAATCGTGTGGAAAGTTGGGTTTTTCACCAACCCAGTGAACCCCATCAGCTATTAAAGTGTTGTGATAGAGTAGTGGGTGATCACCTTGAACCACGACTATTTCATTGCTCTCAATGCGCTTTTCAGCAACAAACCAAGGCTCAGGGGAGTCACTAAAACCCCCGCCAATTTCCAAGCCTTTTCTTTGACCAACAGTATAAAAAGCGATGCCGTGGTGGTGTTTAATAAAACGACCATTCTCGTCAATAATATCGCCTTTTTCTTTTGGCAGGAAGTTGTTTAAGAATTCGGAAAAGTGCCGTTCTCCAATAAAACAAATACCGGTTGAATCTTTTTTCTCTGCGGTAACAAAGCCATTTTTTGTGGCAATTTCTCGCACTTGTGTTTTGTCTATTTCACCAAGTGGAAAGAGACTTTGCGATAACTGCTCTTGATTTAGAAGGTGAAGAAAGTAGCTTTGATCTTTGCTGTCATCTAGCCCCATTTGTAACTGATATTGGCCTTGATTTTCAACAATTCTAGCGTAGTGGCCAGTGGCGATTTTATCGGCGCCAAGGTCTTTCGCGTGATCAAGAAAAGCTTTGAATTTAATGTGTTGATTGCACAAAACATCTGGATTAGGTGTCCGTCCTTTTTTGTGCTCTTCTAGAAAATGATCAAAAACATTTTCCCAGTATTCGTGAGAAAAATTAACGGTATGCAGTTTGATTCCTAGTTTTCCAGCGACCTGTTTTGCATCGGCCAAATCCTCGGCAGAAGAGCAATGCTCAGAGCTGTCGTCCTCTTCCCAGTTTTTCATAAATAAGGCCTCTACTTCGTAGCCTTGTTCAAGCAATAGAAGGGCGGTGACGGAAGAGTCTACACCACCGGACAAGCCGACAATGATCTTGTTGACAGCCTTAGTCATTCTGCGTTGTCGTACGCTTTGACAATGCGCTGTACAAGGCTATGTCTAACAACGTCTTTGGCCTCAAAATTACAGAACGCAATTCGTTTTTCATCTTTTAAAATCTTCATCGCATCCAATAAGCCAGATTGCTTAGGGTTGGCTAAATCAATTTGCGTAACATCGCCAGTAATTACCATCTTGGAGCCAAATCCCATTCGCGTTAAAAACATTTTCATTTGCGGAATGGTGGTATTTTGCGCTTCGTCTAGAATAATAAATGCCTCATTAAGGGTGCGACCACGCATAAAAGCGAGCGGCGCAACCTCGATGATATTTTTCTCCAATAATTTAGCAACTTTTTCAAAACCCAGAAATTCATAAAGTGCGTCATAAATTGGACGTAAATAAGGGTCAACTTTTTCGGTTAAATCGCCCGGTAAGAAGCCCAGCTTCTCTCCCGCTTCGACGGCAGGTCTGACTAAAATAATCCTTCTAACATTTGATCTCTCAAGTGCTTCTACTGCTCTTGCAACAGCTAAATATGTTTTTCCTGTGCCTGCTGGACCCACGCCAAAAGTGGCGTCCTTTTCTTCAATGGCATTGACATAGATTTGTTGATTAGCACTGCGAATGTGCACGTGTTTGCGTGCGGTTCTAATAGTGACAACCCTTGAAGAGTCGTTGCCATTTTTTTGCGATTTAATACTGAGATCGATATCACTAAGCCCAAGTATTTTTCCATCAGACTGCGACAGCAGATCTTGCAGGACATTGATAACTAAGTGGGCGTTATCACCCTTAATGCTAAAATCTGCACCTTTGTTGGAAAGGGTTACGTCAAGGCTTTTTGCGATGTTTTCAAGATTTTTATCAAGGGAGCCACAAATATTGGCCAATTGGTCGGAGCTTTGAATATCGAGTGTAAATTTCATTATATATATTTTACTGCTTTGAGCCACAAACAACAATAACTTAGACAAACTATTGTTGAATTTGATTTATGATGTTATTTATGAACTATTATCGAAAAACCCTTTTGGTTGTACTGTGCTCTTTGTTCAGTATTTTCCCCCAGCAAGCTATTGCTGAAAGTGATCATTGTGTTTTATTGGTTTACCACCGTTTTACTGATGATGGTCCAAGATCAACCAGTGTGTCGCCTGAGCTTTTTCGCTCGCATTTAAGCTACTTGCAAGACAATGATTTTGAGGTGTTGCCTTTGGATGAGGTTATTGATGCACTTCAGGCAAACACCTCTTTGCCGGATAAGTGCGTGAGCTTGACGGCGGATGATGGTTATCTGTCTATCTACGACAACGCCTATCCTTTGCTCAAGGAGTTCCAAATGCCGATGGCTGTTTTTGTTGCAACAGAGGCAATAGATCAACACTATCCAGCGATGATGTCGTGGACTCAGTTGGGCGAAATGTCGGATTTAATTGCTACATATAACCATGGCGTCAGTCATTCACACTTGGCGGGTAAAGAGAGTAAAGAGATTGCCGCTGAAATAATTAGCGCACAAATAAGATTGAAGATAGAATTGGGCGTTCAATTCAAGTTCTTTGCTTACCCTTATGGGGAATTTGATGACGCTGCTTACGATCAATTACAAGCGTTGGGTTTTGTAGGTTTTGGTCAACAGTCTGGTGCTATTGGTGTTAATAGTGATCGGTTTAACTTGCCTCGCTACGCCATGGCAGGGTCTTATGCAAAAATGAGCAGTTTTGCTTTGAAGGTTAATTCACTGCCAATGCCGATTGCATCTGAAGAGCCAAAATTAATGCTTATTAGTGAGGGCGATAGACCCTTATTGACGTTGAATTTTACAAGACCAATGAATGCCAACGAGCGATATCAATTTGCCTGTTTTGTTGCGGGACAAGAAGCGCCTGAAATGAACTGGATTGGGGTGGATAAGGTCACGATTCAAGCAAGCAAGCCCTTGGCAAAAGGCAGAAGTCGTTATAACTGCACAGTCCCCTCTAAGCAGAAAGGGCGCTATTATTGGTATTCTAAGCTGTGGTTAGCGCAGGCTGACTAACCAATTCACCTTGTAGAGAGTTGCCAACACCGTCCGTTATTCTTACGGATACGATTTGTCCAATGAGGCCTTCATCGCCAGCAAAGTGAGCAGTACGCATATTTTCTGTGCGAGCACTTAACGTGCTGCCTTTTTTAGATTTGCCCTCAACGAGTACTTTTTGCACACTGCCAATCATTGATTTGGATATTGAATCAGTGCTTTCATTGAGCGTATCTTGCACAATTGCTAGGCGCTGTTTTTTAACTTCTTCGCTAACATTATCAGCAAAACTTGCTGCTAATGTGCCGGGGCGCTTGGAGTAAATAAAGCTGAAGGACTTATCGAAGCCAATGTCGTTGATGAGTTTCATGGTTTGATTAAAGTCGTCCTCGCTCTCGCCTGGAAAGCCGATAATAAAATCCGATGAGAATGAAATATCTGGGCGAATTTCTTTCAGTTTCCTCATTTTAGATTTGTATTCTATCGCAGTGTGGCCGCGCTTCATTAGCCCAAGAATTTTATCCGAGCCACTTTGCACTGGTAAATGTAAGTGCGATACCAATTCTGGCACATCTCTATAGGTCTCAATCAATCGATCGCTAAATTCTACTGGGTGGGATGTGGTGAAACGAATGCGTTCAATGCCTTCAATTTGGGCAACAATACTGATGAGAAGGGCGAGGTCAGCCATTTCACCGTCATCCATTAAACCTTGATAAGAATTAACATTTTGCCCCAATAGATTAACTTCTTTAATGCCTTGCGCTGCTAAAACTTCCACTTCGTGCATGACGTCATTAAATGGACGAGAAACTTCTTCGCCGCGCGTATAAGGTACAACACAAAAAGTGCAATATTTGCTGCAACCCTCCATAATAGAAACAAAGGCAGATGAGCCTGTTACTTCGGGCTCTGGAAGGTGGTCAAATTTTTCGATTTCTGGGAAAGAGATATCAATGCTTACCTGATTTTTCTCAAGCACATCGTTAAGCATGTTTGGCAGTCTGTGCAATGTTTGTGGGCCAAAAATAAGATCCACATAAGGTGCTCTTTTAAGGATTAATTCACCCTCTTGTGAGGCCACACAACCGCCAACGCCAATCACTAAGTTGGGGTTTTTGTCTTTGAATTTTTTCCAACGACCCAATTGGTGGAACAACTTCTCTTCAGCTTTTTCTCTGATGGAGCAAGTGTTAAGCAATAATACGTCGGCCTCTTTAGCGTCATCAGTTAGCACAAGGCTATGAGAGTGCTTGAGCACGTCACTCATTTTATTAGAGTCGTACTCGTTCATTTGACACCCAAAAGTGCGAATGTGTAATTTAGAGATGGTCATAACGTTTATTTTTGAATATGCAAGGTTTGCGTTGGATAAGCAATTTCCGCACCGTGTTTGGCGATGATAGCGGCAATATCAAGCAATAACTTACCTTTAATGCGTTTGAACTCCGTAGAGTTGGTCACCGAGCTGAAGGCATAAATAACAAAGTCGAGCGATGAGGCATTAAACACATCAAAATAAACACGACAAGCTTCATTGTGGTCAATGTGTTCGTGATTGTTCATCAGTGTTTCAACTTCTTCAATAATACTTGGCATTTGCTCGATGTCATCATAACGAATGCCGATAATTTCATTGATGCGACGATTGGTCATGCGTGATGGTGTTTCAATTGGAATTGTTGCGAAAATAGAGTTGGGTACGTACACCGGATTTTTGGTAAAGGTGCGAATACGCGTCATCCGCCAGCCAATTTTTTCCACCATGCCCTCGATGCTATTGTCTGTTGTACGAATCCAGTCACCGGTGGAAAACGGTTTGTCCATTTGAATCATCAAGCCCCCAAACACATTGGCGAGCATGTCTTTGGCAGCAAAACCGATGACAATACCACCGACACCACCAAAAGTAATAATAGAGGAGACGGCAAAGCCAAAGTATTGCGCTACACCAAGGACGATAGCAAACACAACAAGCATTTTGAAAAGACGGGTAAACAGTCGAACTGAGTCTTTGTCGACACTGCCTTTTCGCTCAAGCATAAAGCTTTCAATGCTTGAAATCAGCCTAATGACTGCCCAAGTTAAGATGAGGATTGGAATAATGTCGATATAGCCAATAATTTGGCCGAGCACCGGAATGTCGACTTTAAGGGCAAGTGCTGAAAAGTAAATCCAGCCGTACCAAATTAACACCTTCAGAGGTGTCGAAAGGGATGCAATCAAATAGTCATCTATTTGCGTTTTGGTTTTCCCCGTGTGCTTGGTGATTAATTTAAGCGCAATACCTAGACCAAAGTGTGCAACAAGTGCCACCACGAAAAGGACGCCGGTCATTTGAATGGGGCTGATATTTTGGATGAATTCGCTCATTTTAAGTATTTTAATGGATTAATAGGGTCTGAGTATTTTTTCATTTCGAAATAGAAAGGATTTTTTCCTGTTAAAGCAATCACTTGCCCTTTGTCTACGTGGTCGCCTTCACGCACGCGCAACAATTGATTTTGTGTATAAGAACTGTAGAAGCCAAAAGCGTGTTTGATGATAATCATTTTGCCGTAGCTCTTCATCTTGGAGCCACTATAGACCACGGTGCCGTCTCGAATTGCACGTACTTCTTGGTCGGGATCGGTGGCAAAGGTGATGCCTAAGTGCTGATCGTCTGGTGAGTATTTCTTTAGAATTTCGGCATCCACAGGAATGAACCAACTGCTTTTCTGTTTCGTTTTTTTCTTTTCAGGCTCTGTCTTGGCGCTACTTACTTTTGTGGATTCGGCTGGTTCGATAATAGTTTGTGTATCTTCCACTTCAAACGAGCTAACGGCGTTTTCCTTATTAAATGATCGGTCTTCAACGATAACCTTGTTAGGGTCATTGGTAAAGCAACCCGCGAGGAATAAACATAATGCGCTAATCAGTAATTTAGTATGCATACCAAAGTCCTATTGCAATAATGACAATTAAAACGTAACCCAATCTATCGATGTATTTATTTAACCACGCATCACACTGTTTGCCAAATTTTCTTACGAGAAAGGCTATTAGAAAATAACGAGCCGCTCTGGCAATGAGAGAAAAGAGAATAAAAGGCAAAAATGCCATGGAAAGCATACCGGCGGCAACGGTGAAAATTTTGTACGGCACGGGACTAAAGCCAGCAATCAAAATAATCCAGATACCGTATTTAATAAACCAGCCCTCGGCTTGATTGAGCTGGGAAAGATAGCCAAATTTCTCTATAAATGGCAGCAAAAGATCAATAAAGTAAACACCCAAGTAATAGCCAATCATGGCACCGGCAACGGAGCTTAAGGTGCAAAAAAGTGCGTAGTGATAGGCTTTATTTCGCTTTTGCAGTGACATCGATGCCAATAAAACATCTTGCAAAGGCAGGGGCAATATAAAGGACTCTATAAAGCTGATTGCGCATAGCCAATAAATAGCAAATTGACTCTTTGAGTATTTAAGTACTTTTTGGTATGGGTAATGAAAAAGTCTCATTAAGTATGTTTGCTATTCCTTGAATAGTGGAAAACCAAGTCGCTCTCTTGAATCGTAATACGCTTGCGCTACTTTTTGACTCATTGCCCTAACACGTCGTATAAAACGCGCCCTGTCGGTGACACTGATGGCGTGCCTTGCGTCGAGCAAGTTAAACAAATGCGAAGCTTTCATCACCTGTTCGTAGGCAGGGAGGGGTAATTCTTTTTCAATGAGCTGTGAATTCATTGCTTCCGCTTCATCAAATTGTCGAAACAGAACTTCGGTATCGGCAATATCAAAGTTGTATTCTGATTGCTCTACTTCGTTTTGATGAAAAACATCTCCGTAACTCAGACCTTCCGTCCAGACAAGGTCATAAACACTATCAACTCCTTGTAGGTACATTGCCAGTCTTTCCAGTCCATAAGTCAGCTCGCCTGAAATTGGCTTACATGCCAGACCACCAACTTGTTGAAAATAAGTAAATTGAGAGACTTCCATGCCATTTAACCAAACCTCCCAACCCAGACCCCAGGCGCCTAATGTAGGTGACTCCCAGTTGTCTTCCACAAAGCGTACATCATGAACGCTGAGATCGATACCAATCGTTGATAGAGACTCAAGATAAAGATCTTGGATGTCGCTCGGTGAAGGTTTCATTAGTACTTGAAATTGGTAGTAGTGTTGCAGTCGATTCGGGTTCTCACCATAACGGCCATCGGTAGGGCGACGAGAAGGCTGAACGTAGGCTGCTTTCCATGGCTCGGGGCCAATCGAGCGCAGAAACGTTGCCGGGTGAAAGGTGCCGGCGCCAACCTCCATATCAAAAGGCTGCATCAAAGCACAGCCTTTTTCGGCCCAAAAAGCTTGTAATTTAAGGATTAAATTTTGGAATGATGCGGTTGCATCTAAGTCTAAAAGTGACATGAAAACAGCTGAAAAATAACGAAAATTTTACCGCATCAACCCCTTGCTTTGAATCTTTTCAATAAAGTGAATTTATAGTGGTAAAGCCTCTAACGGCCAGTAATAAAGCAAAGCTGGAATGGCAACAATGGTAATAATGATTTCGAGTGGCAGTCCTAGTTTCCAATAATCCCCGAAGCGATAGCCGCCAGGACCCATTACCAAGGTGTTGTTTTGATGGCCAATCGGTGTCAAGAAGGCGCATGAGGCGCCAATCGCAACCGCCATCAAAAATGTATCGGGATTGACCCCCAAGGTTTTCGCTATTTCGAGGCCGATTGGGGCGGCAACAAGCACGGTAGCAACGTTGTTAAGCACGGCACTGAGTAGCATGGTGATTAGCAGCATCATGGTGAGAATGACCACTGGCGAGGCACCACTTGCAATGTATAGAAGGCTATTGGAAATTGTTTCTGCGCCACCACTGCTTTGCAAGGCTTGACCAATGGGGATCATTGCCCCTAAGAGTACGATAACAGGCCAACTGATGGATCGGTAAACTTCAATCGTAGGAATGACATTGGCAGCAATATAGAAAACAACAACAAGAGACAGTGCAATTGGTAAATTAATGTACCCTAGGCTGGAGGCGATAATGGCAACCAAGAAAGAGAGGACAGCCATCCAAGCTTTTTTTCTTTGAGGGATTTGCAAATCTTTTCTTTCAAGGGTGAGGCATTCCATCCACTGAACGGCACTTTCGAGGTGTTCACTGTCCCCGTGTAAAAGCAATACATCACCCGGTTGAATTTTGGTTTTTCTTACTTGGTGAATAATGGATCGGCCAGAGCGAGAAATACCAAGCAGTGAAATTTGTCTGAGCTTTAGCAGGCTAAGTTGAGTGGCGGTTCTACCAATAGAGCGCGAGAAAGGGGGTGCAACAGCCTCTATAAGGGAGGTGTGGGTGAATTCAAAATCGGATTCTGTTTCGCTGATATAGTGAGTTTTTGTTTGTTTCATAAACTCATCAATGCCTTGAACAGAGCCTTCTAGAATTAGAAGGTCGTCAACATTAATAATAAAGTTACGAATAAAACCTTCACCCTCTAATCGCTCATTATTCCTAATGAGACCCAAAATCGAGACATTGGCTTCGTCGCAAATATCATCCAAATGGGACAAGTATTGGCCAACAAAATTTGAATCTTCGGCAATCACCACATTGGACACATATTGTCGAACGTCTTCTGGCCGGG
>DUCF01000036.1:0-111049 GCA_012959965.1 Candidatus Thioglobus sp.
CTTTAGCCTTTGCCTCAGCTGCTGCCTTTTCTTTAGCCTTTGCCTCAGCTGCTGCTTTAGCCTTTGACTGAGCTACTGCCTTAGCCTCAGCTTCTGCTTTCTCTTTGTCATAAGAGTCAGAAATCTTTAGGTCGCCATCACCTCCTGATGCAGCATAGGTGGTAGGGACGATAAGCAGACTAAATATAAGAGTAAGAAGAAGTAGTGGAGTGTTTTTCATAACAACCTGTTCTTGTTAGAGAATAGTACAAAAAAGATCAACTTTCTAGCAGTCTACAACAACTGAGGTTGCAGGTCAAACAAGGGTGTTATTTGATAAGTGTATATTAAGCAGAGAACTGCACTGCACTAGACGGGGACCCATCCAGCTGTGTTAGGGATTATTGTTATACTCTCCCTTACATATCAAACGGAATTTAGATTTTATCCCTTATAGTTATAATAGGCGATTAAGAATCATAGTCTCCTTGATAAGTTATCTGCAGTGTGTTGTTGAAATAATTTAGCATGTTAATGTACCCGATAAGAAAAGTGAGTTCTACGATTTCTTCTTGAGAAAACAGGCTCCTTAAATCTTCAAAAAAAGACTCAGTAACCCCCAAAGAATTTTTCATGACCGATTCAGTGAATCTAAGCGCTAGTTTTTCTCGATCAGTCAAGTTTTGTGGTGAGTCTAGCTCTTCTATTTGAGATTTAGGCATTCCTAACTGAGTCATTATATCCACGTGGGAATTCACACAAAATTGACAATTATTTAAGCGAGAAGCCTTGAGGATAACTTTTTCTTTTAGATTCCTTTCAATAAGTCCGCCAGGGTAAACACCCTTGCCCATCATACCAAATGCCTTCAAAATTTCGGGTCTGAGAGAGAGGGCTTGAAGCATTTCAACAGGTAATTTTCCTTTCTCAAAAATCACCCTACTTTCTTCAAATCCAGTTTCATCTTTCATCTTGGCAAAGACGTTTCTAACTTTTTCTTCATCAACAATAAGTCTCACTAAAAACCTCCAAAATGTATAACGATAAATTTTCCTGCTGATTTGACCTGTTTATAGACAACCCTTGTAATTGGGAGCAATACAAAAGAACAGCTGTCTAGCAGTCTACAACAACTGAGGTTGCAGGTCAAATGAGGCATTATTTGGTGAGTGTGTATTAAACAGAGAGTCGGGAGAATGTATGGTTATTATGGACAAACAAACTAAAAAATACGAACATACTCATAAATTAGACTTGTATCTTGATACCAACCCGAATTAACTTATTGTTGAAATCCACCTCCAACCATTACTACAAGCATCATCAACATTTTTATCTCGCTACTCATATGCGCCCTTTTCTAATAAGGAGTTTGGTTTATATATTAAACTATAGTTCTTTATAATCTATTTATTTAAATATCATATTGACTCATTAATTAATATTTAGGTGTCATTTTGAGACTCTTTGTATGTATACTGGCAGCGAAAGTCGGAGAAAAGGAGTATTTATGATAAAAAAAATAGCATTGGCAACCCTTCTGTTAACAGCAACTGTATCGGTCTCTGCAGCTTCATCTACACCGTCCGAAAGACAATACAATTACCTTGAAAGCGGACTTGGCGTCGCCAATGTGGATACTGCTGGAAGCGGTATCTATCTCGGTCTTGGTGGCTCTGGAACTTTTAACAATTTTATTATTAGCGGCCAATTTTCAACGGATTTAAACTCTAAAGACGCAAGCGTTTCACGTATGGGTCTAGGATATTACTGGTCACTTGCAAATGACTCCGACTTGGTTGTTGGCTATCGAACCTCTAAAATCAGTCTTAAAGCGGCAAACGGTGCCGTAACAACCGTCAAAGAAGAAAGTATTAGCCTTGGCTTTTCCAATTACGTCAACGACAACAGTTCACTAATGGCAATGCTTGTGATTCCACTCTCGGTTGGCGGCGCCAACTTCGGACTGAGTGGTAATTATTGGATAAACAACACAACGGCAATTAATCTCAGCTACGATCCAAGCAACACTGCTAGCACAACTAGCATTACACTGAGATACAGCCCCCAAAATTAACAACTCTCCTTTTGTTAATAACAAAAAAGGCCTATCAAATTTGATAGGCCTTTTTAATGTTTGGCTCCTCGACCTGGGCTCGAACCAGGGACAAACGGATTAACAGTCCGTTGCTCTACCAACTGAGCTATCGAGGAATGAAGCGGCAAATTATAATGAGTTATGGTTTTTTAGTCAATCAATTCTAGGTGATTATTCACCATTTTTACAAAACCATTTGGACACTACTCAGAATCAAGACTAAATTCAGGCAATTCTTCGGTGTTTGGCACGCAAATACCGCCACTGCCACTCTGCACTATTGCATCTGCAAAGCCTTTTTCATAGGCATCAGCAATGATTTGCTGGTAAACCGTCGCATGCTCACCACTCATCAGTTGGGCAATCACATCGGCAGGATCTTGCGAGGATAAATTGTTCGTTTGCGCTTGTTGAGTCCAGGCATTCAAATCATCACCTAGGCCCCAAGCGGCGTTTGCGTCAAGAGAGCCCCAAGCATTGGTTAATTCTGGAGTGGCAAGAGTTTGGTTAAAGCTTAAGCCAGTATTCATGTTGGCTTGATTCAAGCCCACATTATTAGACATCATATTATTAGGCATCATATTATTAGGCATCATATTATTAGGCATCATATTATTAGACATCATATTATTATAACCCGTGTAAGGCATAGCGCCATTAACGCCCATCATTGGCATCATGTTATTGTAAGCGCCAAATGAGCCCAAATTGCTGTTAGCTCCGCTAGGCATCCAATTATTATTTGGCGTATAAGGCATCATACCGTTGTAGGGTACATAATTCATATTAACACCACCCATCATTTGCATCATATTGGTGTTGTTATTGTACGGCTGCCAATTGTTTGCTCCGCCATAATTAGACCAATTATTTGCACCCATCATATTAGGCATATAGCTAAATGAATTGGCTAAATTTGCATTAACAAGTGTGGGGTCAAAATGAGTATTAGCTTCGACAGCAAGAGACAAACCAAGTGCTATCAATAAGAATGTCTTGTGTATAACTCTCTCAATTTTTATCATTTTTAATGAAAGCAAAAAGTATCGATTGAGCGTGATTATACTGAGATGTGCGTGTTTATGGGTCAATAAAAATCAAACCACCCAGATGTTTCTTTGGATGGCCGATTAACAAAGAAAATAAGGTGGTTTACTCGAAGGACTCTATCAATGCGTCGCCAAACTCTGAGCACGACAGTAGAATAGCGTCATCGACCAAACGCGCCAAATCATAAGTAACGGTTTTATTCTTAATCGTCTTCGACATTGCATCAATAATTAAATCTGCCGCTTCCACCCAACCAAGGTGTCTGAGCATCATTTCAGCCGAAAGAATGAGTGAGCCAGGGTTTACTTTGTCCTGACCGGCATATTTAGGGGCGGTGCCATGGGTTGCCTCAAAGACGGCCATTGTGTTTGACAGGTTTGCACCTGGAGCGATACCAATACCGCCCACTTGAGCTGCTAACGCGTCAGAAATATAGTCGCCATTAAGATTAAGCGTAGCAATGACTGAGTATTCCTCTGGACGCAATAGAATTTGCTGCAAAAATGCATCGGCAATCACATCTTTAATGACAATTTCCTTGCCTGTGTTTGGATTAGTAAAGCTAGACCAAGGGCCGCCGTCAATCTCAACAGCACCAAACTCATCTTTAGCTAATTGATAACCTTGATCTCTAAACAGGCCTTCAGTAAACTTCATGATATTGCCTTTGTGTACAAGGGTTACCGACGGTTTATCATTGTCAATGGCGTACTGTATTGCGGCCCTCACGAGGCGCACAGTGCCCTCTTTAGAGACCGGCTTAACACCAATTCCTGAGGTCTCTGGGAAGCGAATTTTTGTAACACCCATTTCTTTTTTAAGAAAATCAATAACCTTTTTAACTTCATCTGAACCGGCGGCAAATTCAATGCCGGCATAAATATCTTCAGAATTTTCCCTAAAAATAACCATGTCAATTTTTTCTGGTGCTCTAACTGGTGAAGGCGTGCCTGCAAAGTATTGAACCGGTCGCTGACACACATAAAGGTCTAATGCTTGGCGAATGGCAACATTCAACGAACGCATACCGCCACCAACAGGTGTTGTTAAGGGGCCTTTAATGGACACTGAAAACTCTTTAATTGCATCAAGTGTCTCCTCTGGCAGATACTCGCCATAGATGCCATCAGCCTTCTCACCGGCAAAAATTTCCATCCAATGGATTTGCCTCTCGCCGTTATAAGCCTTTTCAACAACAGCGTTGATGACTTTTAGCATGACTGGAGAAACATCAACACCAATACCATCACCCTCAATATAGGCAATGATTGGGTTATTAGGGACAGTTAGTACGTTATTTTCGGTGCTGATTTTCGTACCATTCGCAGGGACGGTAATATTTTTATATGGCATGTTGAATTTATTTCTAGTGAGATATATGTAATTTCATTATTTTAGCATCTTCTTGATTTGAATAGTATTTTTCCCTTATACCAACACCCTCAAACCCCTGCTTTTGGTAGAAATTAATCGCAATATGATTTTCTACCCTAACCTCCAAAATAAGCGAGCTAACAGTCGCCTCTTTTAATTGAATCAGCAAATGAGTTAAAAGTGACTCGCCAAATCCCTGTCTTTTGTAATTTGGATGTATACCGATATTAAGCAGGTCTGCAGACTCAAGGGCAACAAGGGTCAACGCATAACCAATCAATTTTTGCTCAACAATCAGCCCACACGAAAGGGTGTTGTTATTAGCAACACTGGAGGAAAAATGAGAGACAGGCCAAGGGTGCTCGGTATTTAACCTTTCAATGCCAACCAGAGACTCAACATCGTTAAGCAATAGCTTTCTAAAGGAAATATTGATAGGCCTTGTTGTTGGTTTCATTATGATAAAAATAACCAAGCTCATCAAAGCGCGCTTCAAGCTCACTTGTATTGTCAACCTGCAAGCCGATCAACACTCGACCGAAATCAGCGCCGTGATTACGATAATGGAACAATGAAATATTCCATTTTGTGCCCACTTTTTCTAAGAACTCTAGCAGCGCACCAGGACGCTCAGGGAATTCGAATCGATAAATAACTTCACTCGAGGCATTAGCTCTACCGCCTACCATATAGCGAATATGAGTCTTGGCCATCGAGTTATCACTCATATCAATAATTTCAAAACCCGCCCTCAATCTATCGATCAAAGTACGCTTTTCCGCTTCGCCATTACTAAGGCCTACACCCACAAAAATATGCGCCTTACTGCTGTCAGCGTAACGATAATTAAACTCAGTGATTGACTGATTCGCCAGTAATCGACAAAACTTAAGAAAGCTGCCTGGTTTTTCGGGCATTGTTACCGCAATAATAGCTTCATTAAGCTCACCCAAATCCGCCCTTTCGGCAATATAACGAAGACGATCAAAATTAACATTAGCACCAGAAATAACAGCAACAAGATTTTGATTGGTTATTTTATGCTTTTGGATGTATTTTTTTGCCCCAGCAGTCGCCAAAGCGCCCGCAGGTTCTGCAATAGAACGCACATCCTCGTAAATGTCTTTAATCGCTGCACATATCTCATCATTTGAGACCAAAACCATTTCGTCAACGGATTCTTTGGCAATCTCGAAAGGTATCTCGCCTATTTGCTTAACCGCCACGCCATCGGCAAATCGCCCAACATCAGAGAGAATTAAACGTGTGTTATTCTCCAGTGAGTAGGTAAGCGTTGGAGAATCTTTTGGCTCCACACCCACGACTTTAATATGCGGTGCATAATGTTTGAGATAGCTCGCCATGCCAGCAATCAAGCCGCCACCACCAACAGGGATAAATACAACATCGATCTTATCGAGTTGTTCTAGAATTTCTTTTGCAACCGTCGCCTGCCCAGCAATAACTTCAAGATCATCATAAGGATGAATAAAGCACAAATCACGCTCCGCTTCGAGCTGCTTTGCGTAGCCGAAAGCATCATCATAAATGTCGCCAAAAAGCAACACCTCACCACCCAACCTCTGTACCGCCTCCACTTTAATTTTTGGCGTACTCAAAGGCATTACAATATAAGCCTTAACACCAAGTTTTTTTGCAGCCAAAGCCACACCTTGGGCGTGATTGCCCGCAGAAGATGCAACCACACCTTTTGCCATTTGATCCTGCGTTAATGAGGACATTCTTTGATAGGCGCCCCTTAACTTAAAAGCATGAATGCTTTGCTCGTCTTCTCTTTTAAGGTGAATCTGGTTACCAAAGCGCTCGCTCAACTGCTCAGCATTAACCAATGGTGTAACTTTGGCCACTTCATAGACAGAACTGTTGTCGGCCAAATTAACGATTTTGTTCATGCAACTCCTCTAAATACTCAATGTTTACATAAGAATGATTACTGGATTTGCCACTCATTAGCTTAAAGGGTGTGTCTTCCCCACCCAAATGATCAACAACAACCAGCGCACCAGCAAATGCAAAAGGCTTAGTATACTCGCTAAGGGTCACAACAGTTTTAAGACCAACAGCACTGGCTGAAGCAAAACCAACTGCAGAATCTTCAAAAACAATACACTCACCGGCGGTCAGCTTCAATTCATCCAGTACATACTGGTAAATATCACCCGCAGGCTTTTTATTCTTGACAACATCTCCCGCGCCTATCACCTCAAATTTAGAGGACATGCCGCTGCTAGCAAGAATTGCTTCAACGTTTTTCAAGCTGGTCGTGGTTGCAATGGCGAGCCTCAGACCGTATTCAATCGCCTCTTCTACCAACCTGACGACGCCTGTTCTAATAGTGACACAACCTTGCGCAACATAGCCAATAAAAATATCTGTTTTGAGTTGATGAATTTTGGCAATATCAGCTTTGTTCAGTAACTTATTCATTGGGGAGCTGTAGTGATTCATATAATGGGTGATTCGCTCTTTGCCGCCCGTCACTTGTAATAAATTTTCATAAGTCGCATCATCCCAGTGCCAATCCATATTGAGCAATTTAAAAGCTTCATTAAAAGCGCGTAAATGGCCACCCTGCTCTGTATTGGCGAGTGTACCATCCACATCAAAAATTAGTGCTTTCAAGGACATAGGCTATGTAATAATAAATTCATTATGAAATTAAACATTGCTATTTTAGGCATTTTTTGGTAAAAACTACCTTTTTTTGTAAACTATAGCAAATGACTACTGAACCAAACTTCGAAGAGATCCCAGCATACATCCCACAAAAGGATGAAGAATTTATGAACCAGGGTCAACTGAAGCACTTTATTCACAAGTTAAATGTGTGGCGCAATCAGCTGGTTTTTGAAGCTGAAAACACCATTAACCACATTCAAGAGGACTCTACTCCTGTAGCTGATATCAACGATAGAGCTACCATTGAAGAAGAGTTTGCACTAGAGCTTAGAACGCGTGATCGCGAAAGAAAATTGATTGCAAAGATTGATAAAACTCTGCATTTAATTGATATAGGTGACTACGGTTATTGCAAAACTTGCGGCATCGAAATCACACTACAAAGATTAGAAGCTCGCCCAACTGCAGACCAGTGCATCGATTGCAAAACTATTTCTGAGAAAAAAGAAATTTAATTTAAAAATGTTGGTATGACTTACCAATATTTTTCGCACCGACAATCTCTAAGACACCAGACTCGCAAATAACGCCAATTTGGGTAATTTTGACGTCACAACGCTTTGATATATCACCTAGCATTTCTTGGTTTTTTTCTGGCACTGTAAAGCAAAGCTCGTAATCATCACCACCATTTAGCACCAGTGACCAATCGCTTTGTTTTGTAACGTGGTCTGTCAATACCTTGGTCAGAGGTATTTGTTCCGCTTCAACCCTGGCGCCTACTTGTGATGCTTTTAATATGTGCGAGAGGTCCTGCACCAAACCATCCGAAATATCAATACAAGCCGAAGCGACGCCTCGCAATGAGCGACCCAACTCAACTTGCGGCATTGGTCTATTTAACTTGGCAAAACAGTCACTATCAGGAATGTCATTATTTTGTAATTGCCACAGGGAAAACGCAGCATCCCCGATGGTATTGGAAACATAGATGCCGTCGCCAATTTTGGCGCCAGAGCGTCGTAGCGCCTCACTATGCTCAATCCAACCGATAATAGAAATGGTGATTGATAACGACCCCCTGGTTGTATCACCACCAATTAAACTTACGCCAAATTGTTCGGATAGCTGCTTAAGCGATTGCGAAAAATTTTGCAACCAAGATGGATCCATCTCTGGCAACGTTAACGCCAAAGTAAAGTATTTTGGTAGCGCTCCCATCGCCGCCATATCACTCAAATTAACAGCAAGGGCCTTATAGGCAATATCTGTGGCACCGGTAGATTCCGGGAAATGAACGCCAGCGATTAAAGTATCGATACTGGTCACAAGCCCATAACCAGGCTCAACACTGCATATTGCACCATCGTCGCCCACACCAAGAACGACCGAGCTTTGATCTGAAGACCAAGTGAAGTATTCGCGGATTAGATCAAACTCTTGCACTGTACCAAGTCCTATTAATGCTTTAATTGATCGTCTTGCAGGCCATACAAATGCTCTGTTACGCTTTGGGCAAGCGCAACCAAATCATAACCCCCTTCTAGAAAAGAGATGATTCTACCTTGGCAATGCCTGTTTGCAATGTCGACAATGTCTTTTGTTAGACTGTAATAATCCTTGGACTCCAAATTAATGTTAGCCAAAGGATCTCTTTTATGCGCGTCAAAACCAGCAGATAGCAAGATGATTTCAGGCTGAAATTTATCAACATTGTCTAAAACCTTACTCTTAAATATTTTTAAAAAGTCCTGGCCATTTGTACCCGCCGAAATAGGCGCATTAAAGATATTGCCAACGCCCACTTCCACCTCTGACCCCGTACCCGGAAATAATGGATACTCGTGTATTGAACCGTACAAAACACTGTTATCGCTATAGAAGATTTCTTGCGTACCGTTGCCGTGATGAACATCAAAATCGATAATCGCAACTTTCTTAATTTTGTGCTTATCTTGTAAATATCTAGCGGTTACTGCGGCGTTATTAACAAAACAAAAGCCGTTGGCTCGAGTAGTTTCGGCATGATGACCTGGTGGTCTTACGGCGCAAAAAACCCTTCTTGCATCACCTTGAATGACACACTCTGCCGCAGCAATGCCTGCGCCACAAGCTCGTAAAATTGCATCCTTGCTGTTGGGGCATAGAAATGTATCGGCATAGGGCTCTTGCTCAACACTGGTTAAACCGGAAGTTGGAATCATCGCAAAGATGTCGCTAAGATGCGCCTCTGGGTGAACGGGAGCGACATGATCAAGCGTTGCTAGAGGAGCGCTTTTAATCTCTATATCAATGTCATTAATGCCTTGAATGGCATTAATTACAACCTCTAAGCGTTCTTTTCTTTCCGGATGATTTGGGCCGTTATCTTTGTGCAGGCAATCCGCATGCGAATAGATAATTATTTTTTCCACTCGCTCATCCTAGATTTACTCATATACCAATAATTCATTTGCGCCATTCTAACATTTGCAGGCCAAATATTAGCAAAAAACTTCACATTCGGCGGCAACGAGAGTTAAATCGAATGCCAGAAAACCTTTTCTACATATAGGCGTTTTCTGTTTTAGAGTGGTCAGTAACATCAAGCACCGCAGTAATCTCAGGGTAGAGATTCATTAGTTGTGCCTCAACGCCGTTTTTAAGCGTTATTTTAACGGAGCTACAACCTTGGCAGCCACCGCCAAAATTAAGCACCACTTCGTTGCCCTCGGTAATCTCAACCAAGTCAACAAAACCACCATGCGAAGCAAGATTTGGATTAATTTCAGTAAGGATTGTAAATAGGATTTTTTCCGCTAAAGGGGCGTCGTCTTTTGGCGCCTCGCCTTTAGCATTAGGCGCAACAATGGTGAGCTTTTTGCTCGCACCTTCTTTCTTCAGAGCCACTTTTGAGTCTTTTAAATACTCTTTGTTGCTGTCATCTATATAGGCACTAAACCCTTTAAAAGGATACTCAGTGTATGTACTCGGCAGCTCACTAGCAAAACAAAAATTAAACGCCACCGTTGCAACTGGTGTGCCGGGCTTTTCAACATCCACCTTGAGGCCAAGATTTTTCTCATCCTGTTGCTCAAAAAGGTCGGCCACATAAATTTCCGCTTCATCCGTAATACTAAACATTTGATCTCCTAAAGACAATATTATCAATTAATCGGGTTATCCCTAATTTTACCGCTGATACTATAATCACATCAGCACTTGAAGTCGTTATTTGTGTAAGGGTATTTGCATCAAGCACCTCAAAATAATCCAACTCAAAAGGTCTTCCAAGAGATTCTCTTGCTTTGTTAATAAGATCGTCTAACGCCATGCCGCTCTCATAATTTGATTTTGCCTGACGTAGCGCTTGATTAAAGTGTGGCGCAAGCATTCTCTCACTAGTGCTTAAATATTTATTTCTGGTACTCATTGCCAAACCGTCGCTCTCACGAGCAATTTCTATTGAGGCAATGCTTATATTGCGATTTTGTCGCTTAACCAGTTGCTTGATTATTTGCAACTGTTGGTAGTCCTTTTCACCAAAAACAGCAACATCAGGCTCAACAATATCAAAAAACCTTGATACCACTTGAGCCACGCCATCAAAGTGAATTGGTCGAGATTTGCCGCACAATAATGCCGCTATTTCACCCACCTCATAATCACTTGTTTGATTTTCAGGGTAAATTTGTTGAACTGAAGGCAAGAATAAAACATCGGCACCTCTGTCCACCAAGCCTTTTTTATCAGCTTCTGGGCTGTGAGGATATTTATCCAAGTCTTCGTTAGGTGCAAACTGCGTAGGATTGACAAATATACTCGCCACGACAATATCTGCGGAAGTTTTAGCCTTGTCAACGAGTTGTAAATGGCCTGCGTGCAGCCCGCCCATTGTCGGCACCAAAGCGATGGTTTTTCCCTGGTCACGGCACTGCCCTAAGTGCTCCTGAAGAGCGCCAATCGTTTCAATAATGCGCATTAATAACTCTCTTTCTCAGACGGAAATGACTGGTTTTTTACAGCCTGAATAAAGGCTTTAATTGCCATGGGAATACTGGAATTAGCCGCAGTGAAATCTCTCACAAATCTTGGTAATTTACCCTGAGTAATGCCGAGCATATCATAACAAACCAACACCTGTCCATCGCAATCTTTACCAGCGCCAATGCCTATTGTAGGAATGGATAATTGCTCGCTCACTAGTTTAGCAAGGGAGCTCGGAATACACTCTAACACCAGAGCCTCCACACCAAGGGATTCAAGCAGAAGTGCATCTTCAATAATCGCTTTAGCGCTGCCTAGGTTCTTGCCTTGAACTTTATAATCACTGGCCTTCTTAACTTTTTGTGGCTGGAGACCAAGATGAGCACACACAGGAATACAATTTTCTATAAGTGTTTCCACAACTTTTTGCCGCTCGGCTCCACCTTCTAACTTAACCATTTGCGCGCCAGCATCTATGAGTAATTTTGCATTCTCAAGAGCCATCGATGGCTCTTCGTAGCTTTGGTAAGGCATATCAGCAATAACTAAGGCTTGATTACAACTCTTGGCAACCGCCTTAGTGTGATATACCATCTCCGACACACTAACAGTACGAGTGCTCTTTTCACCTTGCACAACCATACCGAGAGAGTCGCCAACGAGGATTAAATCAATTTCGCAGCTATCCATTAACTGCGCAAGCGAAGCGTCATATGCTGTTAGGCAAGTTATTTTCTCGCCGCGTTGTTTGAATTGTTTTAAATCAGCGGGTTTCATATTTTTTCAATGTCTGATAATTCAAGTTGCTCTAAACACATTTTCAATGAACCAAAGCTCGGTAATTCTAACGAGGGCTCAATTTCAGCAAGCGGCAAAAGCGCAAAGGACCGATTAATCATTTCAGGGTGCGGGACGGTCAATCTTTCACTCTTGTGAATCTCGCCCCCATAAAGCAAAATATCCAAATCGATCGTTCGAGAACCCCAATGCACACCTCTAACCCTGTGCTGCTTGTCCTCTATATGCTGACACAAGTCCAATAATTCAAGTGCCTTTAAACTGGTGTCAATTTTACACACAATATTAAGATAATCCGGTCCAGGCATATCCAAAAGTGGCTTTGAACGGTAAAAACTGGACGCCTGAATTAGCGTCACCCCCTTGGCCCGATTAAGCGCTGAAAGTGCTTTGTCTATTTGACTCCTTGGGTTGTCCAAGTTGGAGCCCAAGCTGATAAATGCTAGCAATGAATCAAGGTCCCTAAATGCTCTCCCGATGACAATCGCGTGAGTACGTCGTCTTCTCGCCCCCAAGCAATGGTGGTTGGCGTGTTGGATATTGTTGCCTGTTTTGCCGCCATCACCTTCGAGTACATGCCGCCAGAACCTAAAGCGCCGCCAGTTTTTCCTGCAACTTGCTCTAATCTCTCATCTGCAAAGTGGATCTTTTCAATAAGATTGGCCTCGCTATTGTTGCGTGGATCGTCATCAAAAACACCGTGTTGATCGGTCAAAATAACAAGACGGTCGGCATTGACAAGATTGGCAACTAAAGCGGCTAAAGTATCGTTATCGCCAAACTTAATTTCATCGGTGGCAACAGTGTCGTTCTCATTAATAATTGGCACCGTGCGCAACTCAAGCAAGTTGGCCAGGGTTGCAGAGATATTTTCATAGCGCTTAGCATCCATTAAATTCTCTCTTGTTAATAAGATTTGCGCAGTGTGTACATCATGAATTGCAAAAAGTGACTCATAGGCTTGGATCAAACCCATTTGTCCAACAGCGGCCGCAGCTTGCAGCTTATGTACATCATTAGGCTTAGTGTCCCAACCAAGGCGCTTCATGCCCTCGACAATAGAACCACTTGACACCAAAATAACGTCAATTTTCTGGGCACGAAGGGCGACAATTTGTTCGGCCCATTTCGCAATTAAGGCTTTATCGATGCCTATACCATTGTTGGTCAATAATGCCGAGCCGATCTTGACTACCCAGCACTTATTCTTCATTCGCCACCTGCTCAATTAGCTCCGACAAACCATAAATTAGAGGCTTACAACCTAAGCCATTAAGGGCAGAAATATTAAACGACTTTCCTTTGTAATCAATGGATTTTAGTAATTGACTAATACACTCTTCACGTTCTTCTTGTGCAATCAAGTCAACCTTATTGATGGCCAGTATTCTTGGTTTTTGAAAAAGACCTTTGTCAAATTTTGCCAATTCTTGCTCGATGGTTAAATAATTATCGGCTGGATTAGAGCCATCTGCCGGCAAAATATCAACGACATGAAGCAATACTCTTGCTCTTGATAGATGCTTTAAAAACTCAAAACCAAGGCCAGCACCTTCGCTAGCTCTCTCAATTAAACCAGGGATATCTGCCATGACAAAATGCCGAGTGCCTGCTTTAACAACACCCAAATTCGGATGCAGAGTAGTAAAAGGATAGTCTGCAACTTTAGGTCTTGCACCCGATATTTGCCTAATTAGGCTTGACTTACCAGCATTTGGCATTCCAAGTAGACCAACATCTGCCATCACGCTCATTTCTAAACCAATTTCTCTTACCTCACCTGGCGTGCCAGTCGAAATTTGTCGTGGTGCACGATTAATAGAAGATTTAAAACGGGCATTACCCAAACCATGAAAACCGCCTTTTGCAACTAACAAATTTTGCCCTTGCGTGGTAATTTCCCCAATCAACTCGTCGGTTTCAAGATCAAATATTTGCGTGCCAAGAGGAATTTCAACGTAAAGATCCACGGCAGATTTGCCGCGCTTATCTCGACCCGAGCCAGGCTGGCCGTTTTTCGCTCTAAATAGGCGTTTATAGCGAAACTCACTTAAGGTGTTTAAACCTTCTTGGCCGCAAAAAAAGACACTGCCGCCGTCACCGCCGTCACCGCCGTCGGGGCCACCGTCGGGAATATATTTTTCTCTGCGAAAACTAAGGCAACCACTGCCACCTTTGCCTGCTTCAATTCGAATAGTTGCTGAGTCTACAAACTTCATAAAATAACGCTAAAATAGTATCTAACTATTATACCTTTTCCGGCAATCTTTAGCCACACTGATGAATAGAACTCTTTACTCTTTACTGCTTTGGCTACGCTTGCCATATGAACTATTTAAACTCTACAAACTTGAGAAGAATACAGGCACATGGAAAGCCAATCTTATTCAACGAATTGGCGCAGTTAAAGGCACTCCCAAAGGATTGGTTTGGTTTCATTGCTCATCTCTTGGCGAACTCAATACCGCTAGAGCCCTTATAGCAGAATTGATCAAAGACCACAAACTACTAGTTACAACGACAACAGCGACAGGTGCCGAGGCTGTAAGACAAACCTTTGGCGACAAGGTTGTTCATTGCTATTTTCCTTTTGACTGTAAATCATTTGTTAAGCGCTTTTTAACAAACATCAAGCCAAAAGCTTGTATCTTGATGGAAACTGAAATTTGGCCAAATTTGGTTCATGAGTTGACTAAACGCTCTACACCCATCTTGCTTGTTAATGCAAGACTCTCAGAGCGCTCTGTTCGGAGCTACCTTAAATACGTACCCAAACTTATCCAAAACACACTATCCCATTACTCACTTATTGCCACGCAAGACCAAATAGCCTACGAGAGATTTTTGTCAATCGGTGCGCCAAAAAAATCCTTATACCTTGCCGGCAATATTAAATATAGCATCGGTCAAACGCCCTCGATAAACACCATCAATGAAATAAAAGACGTGATTAACAACAGAACGTCTGTTGTTTTTGCCAGTACGCACCCAAAAGAAGAGCTCGAAATAATTACAAGCTTGACCAAGTACCAAAATCAACTGAGTGCTTTAATTATCATTGTGCCAAGAAAACCTGAGCGCTTCGATGAAGTTTATGCCAGAATAAAAAAATCGGGTCTCACTATCAGTAGGCGCTCCTACAATCAACCTTGTCTTGATGAAACACAAGTTCTTCTTGGTGATAGCATTGGCGAATTGTCAGTGTATCTTGAAGAGTCGAGTATTGCATTTATTGGTGGCAGCCTAGATAGCACAGGAGGCCACAACATGCTGGAAGCTGCCGAACACTCAAAACCTATTATTTTCGGACCCAATGTGGCTAATTTTGCAGAAGTCTCTCGTTCGCTTTTAGACGACGATGCTGCTATACAAATTCAAAATACCAATGAATTGTTTGAAAAAATTATCCACTTACTTGGTAATGAGAAAAGGCGTCATCAACTCGGTGAAAACGCCCATACAAATCTCAAGAAATACAGAGGTACTGTGTATAAATTGCTGGAATTACTAAAACCCCATCTGCAGTGATTAAATTGACTTAATCATTGGCCAGTCGCACTTTATTAAGCACCCTCTTTCATATATATTTCACTGTCATTCTTAAGGAATTGCTCGGATTTATTATCCATTTCAATCTGAATTTCCTGAATCTTAGCCACTTGTGCCTCATCAAGACTGTTGATTTCATGGGAGATTTTCATTGAGCAAAACTTTGGCCCGCACATTGAACAAAAATGCGCAGTTTTTGCAGCCTGCTTTGGAAGAGTTTCATCGTGAAACTTTCTCGCCGTATCCGGATCAAGTGAGAGATTAAATTGATCTTCCCAACGGAACTCAAAACGGGCTTTAGACAGTGCGTTATCGCGAATTTGCGCTCCAGGATGGCCCTTGGCAAGGTCGGCAGCATGAGCGGCAATTTTATAAGTAATAATGCCTGTTTTAACATCGTCTTGATTAGGCAAACCTAAATGCTCTTTCGGTGTTACGTAGCATAGCATTGCACAACCGTACCAGCCTATTTGAGCAGCACCAATAGCGGAAGTGATATGGTCATAGCCCGGTGCAATATCAGTCGTCAACGGGCCCAAAGTATAGAATGGCGCTTCGCCACATTCTTCAAGCTGTTTTTCCATGTTATGCTTAATCATGTGCATCGGCACATGGCCAGGACCCTCGATGAAAGTCTGTACATCGTGCTTCCAAGCAATTTTTGTTAGCTCACCTAATGTCTCAAGTTCACCAAATTGTGCTGCGTCATTGGCATCAGCAATGCAGCCTGGACGCAACCCATCGCCCAATGAAAAGGTGACATCGTATTGCTTCATTATGAGACAAATATCTTCAAAGTGTGTGTAGATAAAACTCTCTGTATGGTGCGCTAGACACCACTTTGCCATAATTGATCCGCCACGAGAAACAATGCCTGTTACTCTATTGATTGTCAGCGGTACATGTTTTAAGCGCACACCCGCATGAATAGTAAAGTAGTCAACGCCTTGTTCGGCTTGCTCAATTAACGTATCTCTAAACACTTCCCAAGTTAAGTCTTCCGCAACACCGTTAACTTTTTCAAGAGCCTGATAAATTGGCACCGTACCAACTGGCACCGGTGAATTTCTAATAATCCATTCACGGGTTTCGTGGATATTCTTACCGGTAGATAAATCCATGATAGTGTCAGCACCCCAACGGATACCCCAAACCATTTTTCCTACCTCTTCATCAATTGAGGAGCCTAGGGCTGAATTACCAATATTGCCATTAATTTTTACCAAGAAATTTCGGCCGACAATCATCGGTTCCGTTTCTGGGTGGTTAATATTATTAGGAATAATTGCACGTCCTCGCGCAACTTCATCCCTAACAAATTCAGGGGTAATTACAGGGGGAATTGAAGCGCCAAAATCCTCACCTTTATGTTGGCCGATTTGATCTTTGTATTCTTGCCAAAGGCAATTTTCTCGAATCGCAATGAATTCCATTTCAGGGGTAATAATTCCTTGTTTTGCGTAATGCATTTGAGTGACGTTTTGCCCTTTTTTGGCTCGCCTCGGTGCACGTGTATGTTCAAATCTTAAATCATCAAGACTTTTATCTTGCAAACGTTGATTGCAAAAATTCGAGCTGAAACTCTCAAGCTCTTCAGTATCTCCGCGCTCCACTATCCACTCAGACCTAAGTCGCTCAACACCCTCTCTCAAATTGATTGATTTACGTGGATCGGTATAAGGACCCGAGGTGTCATAGATATGAATAGGATCATTCACTTCGGCTAGATCACCAATGGTGTCGGTAAGTTTAATTTCACGCATCGGCACCTGAATATCAGGACGCGAGCCTTCAACAAAAATTTTGGTTGAATTGGGTAACGGCTTTATAAAAGCTTTGTTAACATTGGACAAACGAGTAAGAGTTTCGGAAGTTTGGTTCATTATTGTATAATTTAGGTTAAATTTATTGGATAAATCGAAATGCCTATTTTAACGCATAGACCACGCAGAATGAGAAAAGACAGCAACACTCGCTCACTGATGCGTGAAAATAAACTGACGGTTGAGGACCTCATTTACCCAATGTTTATTATTGAAGGAAAAAACACCCGAGAGAGTATTGATTCCATGCCAGGAATTGAAAGACTAAGCATTGACCAATTGCTAAGCGAGGCAAGAGAAATAGAGTCGTTAGGCATTCCAGCAATTGCCCTTTTCCCAGTCATTTCTGACGAAAAAAAATCATTGGAAGCAGAAGAGTCCTACAATTCAGATGGCCTAGTGCAGAGGGCTGTTCGTGAATTAAAACGTAATTTCCCCAAGCTCTGTGTCATCACTGATGTGGCACTGGATCCATTCACAAGTCACGGACAAGATGGCCTCATTAATGATGAGGGTTATGTTGTTAATGACGAGACAGTGGAAGTACTGGTCAAACAAGCTTTATCTCACGCCAAAGCTGGCGCTGATATTGTTGCACCATCCGATATGATGGATGGCCGAATAGGCGCTATTAGGGAAGCGCTTGAAAGCGAGGGCTTTATTCATACCAAGATTCTAGCGTATTCTGCAAAATACGCTTCATCATTTTACGGCCCATTCAGGGAGGCGGTAGGATCAGCGGAAAGCCTTGGCTCAGCTGATAAAAACACCTATCAGATGGATCCTGCTAATAGCAATGAAGCCATTAGGGAGGTAGAAATAGATATACTTGAGGGTGCCGACATGGTAATGATTAAGCCAGGACTGCCTTATCTTGACATTATATCAAGCATTAAACAAACCTTTGGCGTACCAACCTTTGCCTACCACGTCAGTGGCGAATATGCAATGTTAAAAGCTGCTGGAAAAAACGGCTGGATTGACGAAAAAGCAGCCACTTTAGAAACACTGCTTTGCTTTAAAAGAGCAGGTGCTGACGCAATTCTTACCTATTGCGCCAAGGAAATTGCACAATGGTTTAAAACAGGCTAATATGTCGTATAAAATAAGCGGAGATTAAAACCTTTAAATCGCATCATATAAACGGAGAAGCTAAATGGAACAAAAAGCAAACATTGCATCAGTGGTACTAATTATTGCATTAATTGCAAGCTATTTTTTCTTTCAAAATAAAATTGATACATTGGAATCACAACTAAGCTCAACAGATTCAGAGACAGTTAGTGATACTTATTCGAGCAACGGTTCTAGCTACGTTGCCTCAAGTGACAGCTCTCTTGAATCTCAGCTTGATGATCTAAACAGTCAATTGATAGCCACTAGAGGTGAATTGCAATCTGTTCAACAAAAACTAATTCTATCAACAAGCAAATCTCAGGTACTGGAAGATGAAGTAGCACAAATGAAAGATGCCCGTCCAGAGGTTCAGACCCTTAAAACTCAACTTGCAGCCACAGAGGAAAAATTAGAGACGGAAGGCAAAGTAGCACAGGTTAGCCAGGAAAAATACGACGCATTAGCTGCTGCTTTGGCCAAACAAAATTTTAATGTTGCCGTTCGTAATTCGAATCGCATCACCCTTCTTAAAGAGACAACAAGCGCATCTTCAATTACCGCTGTAGCCGTTCCATTGTTGAGTATTGCAACGCTTATTCAATATACGCGCGATGAAATTAAAAATTACTGCTCAGATATTGAGGAGATGATTACTCTAGAAAGTCAAACACTCGGTGAAATTAGATCGGTGACTGGCGCGGTAATGGAGAGATTTGAAGAGCAGTGTCGCTAAGTCTCCCGTAACACTAAAAAAGAGCGGCAATAGTCGCTCTTTTTTTTGACTTTTGTAAAATTCTATTATTTATTAAATGTTTAACAACAGAAGCTCTCCAGTATAAAAGTCGTTCTCAGCGATCTTCTTTGGTATTCGATATAGGAGTCTACTTTCATAATCTCTTCGATAAAGAATAGCAGCCTAACTGGCGCATCAAATGCCCGATAATTACCCCTCTATTAATCCAATTTCCTTTGTTTGTCTTCTCTCCTGATTTCTAAAGTAGGGTTCATTAATAGACCGCAGGCCTTTCTTCTCGCCTTGTATTGTTCCCTCTATTCAGTGGGATAGTATTCGTAATCCATCGAAGATTATTTTGCCAGACCCAAACCCCTCCTCCAATAGATTGGAAAGATTTTTCCTGTCACAATCGCTACATGCCAAGGCTGGATGTAGACCCTAGAAGGGAGTCGTCTTAGCTCGCTCAATAATTGTGATATTAATGATTACCGGTATCTCTTTATTCAAAAAAGATCAAGTTGATTTGTGACCTACTAGCGCAGTTTTTACATCTACTGCATTTCTAAATATTACTGACCGCTAGAAGAAAGCCTGTGCTGCCAGTATATGAGGCCCTGGGTGTTGAGTGCTACATCATTTGTCAACTTTTCTTTGCAAAAATTTAAATTACTAACACCC
The DNA here is from genome assembly GCA_012959965.1 of Candidatus Thioglobus sp. Classification (GTDB taxonomy): domain Bacteria; phylum Pseudomonadota; class Gammaproteobacteria; order PS1; family Pseudothioglobaceae; genus Pseudothioglobus. The sequence continues at coordinate 19,808 of DUCF01000036.1, forward strand.
ATTTGTTGAAGTATTTGCAATAAATACTGCATGATTGCATTGCGAATTATTTCCTCAGAATGCTCTTGGCCATAGTATTTTTTGGCAATATTACTCATGCAGTTAATACCATCAATTAATTGCCTTACTACCGCCTTAGTGGGCTTAATTGCGCCGAAATGGGTTAAGCAAACGTATTTCGGCTTATATTCCATAATTTTGCTAATGCTTTTGATCAATTCTTCAGGCACAAATTGCGTCGGCGTCGTGGTTGGGAAAATGAACACGCCGTCCTTTGTATCAAATTCACGATACGACACACCAAATGTGTCGCCAGTAAACATAGAGCCACTTAACTTATCCCAAACACAAAAATGATGCCTAGCATGGCCCGGGGTATCAATAAACTTAAGCTCTCTGCCACAGAAATCCAAGATAAAGTTATCGCCTGCCTCAATCATCCTGTCGAAATCTATCGGTATCAATTCACCATAAAGCTGATTAAATTGCTCTTCTCCATACACAGCCATAGTTCCAGCAATAAGTTTGCTCGGATCGACCATGTGCCGAGCGCCTCTGGGATGAATCACCAGCTTCGCATTTGTGCATAAACTCATTAACACGCCAGCGCCCGCTGCGTGATCAAGGTGCACATGGGTTGGTATTATGTAGGATACGTTAGAATAGTTTAAACCCTCTTTTTCAAGGGCTCTGTTAATACATGGCAAGCTATGCTTGGTTCCAGTTTCTATAATAGCAACCTCATCATTTTGCCTAAGCAAATATATAGCGGCAATGTCGCTGCCTAGGTAGCCTGAGTCTATAGCACTAATACCGTTTCCTGGCCCTCCTGTCGCCTCCATTATTGCATCTTCAATGAAGCTTTAATTTCATCCAAAATAGCAGGATCATCAATAGTAGAAGGAATTACATAGTCCTCACCGTCAAGGATTTTTCGAATGAGTTTTCGTAAAATTTTACCCGAGCGCGTTTTTGGCAAGCGCTCTACAATAACTGTGTCTTTATAGCAAGCAATTGGACCAATCTTCTCTCGCATTAATTCGGCAAACTCTTGTTGAGCCGTTTCTTGATCAATAGAAACGCCAGATTTTAATATGACAAACCCATGTGGCACCTGCCCTTTAAGATCATCAGTTCGACCAATCACTGCGCACTCAGCCACCGCATCATGGGTTGCTATAATTTCCTCCATTTCACCGGTGGATAACCGATGCCCGGAGACATTGATAATATCATCGGTACGCCCCATGACAAATAAATAACCATCGTCATCAATATAGCCCCCATCACCACTGACATAATAGCCAGGAAAGGTTTCTAAATAACTCGCTGTAAACCGATCAAAATTCCCCCAGATAGTCGTCAGACTACAAGGTGGTAACGGCAATTTAATGGCAATATTCCCCTGTTGGTTGGCATCCAACTTCTCACCATTGTCACTCAAAATATGGACATCAAACCCTGGCATAGGCACGGTGGAAGCGCCTGGCTTTATTGGCATCTTTTCTATACCTAACATATTGGCCGAAATCGCCCAGCCTGTTTCTGTCTGCCACCAATGATCAATAACAGGCAGGCCCAATTGCTCAGTCAGCCAATGGTAAGTTGGTGGGTCAAGACGCTCGCCGGCTGCAAATATGGTCTTCAGCGATGATAGGTCATATTGTTTAATAAATTCACCATCAGGATCTTCTTTTTTTATCGCCCTATAAGCCGTAGGCGCTGTAAACAAGGCTTTGACCTTGTGTTCCGAAATAACACGCCAGAAAGCACCGGCATCGGGCGTCATAATGGGTTTACCTTCATAGAAGACCGTGGTACAGCCATGCAGTAATGGCCCATAAACGATATAAGAATGACCGACAACCCAGCCAACATCAGAAGCCGACCAAAATACCTCGCCCGGCTTCATATTGTAAATCGCATGCATGCTATATTTAAGTGCAACAGCGTGACCACCATTTTCTCGAACCACACCTTTAGGCTTACCCGTGGTGCCAGAAGTATACAAAATATAGAGTAAATCATCACCGTTAACCACTGTGCATTGTGCCGGTTCAGCAACTTCACAATGAATCTTCCAGTCAATATCGCGGCCCGGCAACAAGGTCGCCTGCAGCTGCTCTCTTTGATAAACAATACATGTTTGCGGCTTATGTAGCGCAAAATCAATTGCATTATCCAACAGAGGCTTATAGGGGATTATTTTGCTAATTTCAATACCACAAGAAGCTACCATAATGACTTTAGGTTTTGCATCATCAATTCGAATTGCTAATTCTGGCGCCGCAAAACCACCAAACACTACCGAATGAATGGCGCCCAATCTGGCACAAGCCAGCATCGCAATTGCCGCCTCTGGGATCATGGGCATATAAATAATAACGCAGTCACCCTTTTCCACGCCCTGCGCTTTAAGCATGCCCGCACATTTTGCCACCTCATCTCGTAACTTTAAGTAGCTATATGTTTTTTTAGTGTTTGCAACTGGAGAGTCATAAATTAAAGCAGTTTGCTCGCCACGACCATTATCAACATGGTAATCCAACGCCATATAGCAAGTGTTCATTTGCCCATCAGAAAACCAGTGGTGTATTTCGTTTTCATCTTGAGTGAGGATAGCCTCAGGAAACTTAAACCAATGCAAGTCCTGGGCCTTCTCGCGCCAAAACTCTACTGGCTGCTGAATAGATTTATTGTATTCTTGGCGATATGACATATTTTTTACTCATTATGGAAGGGTAAGGGGCTATTATTAAATTCTTATGTACTAACTTCATTGTTACTGATATTGACCAAAAAAAAGACAGCATAAAATGTATTGCAATGGGCACCCATCGAAGCGTCGTTGCCATTTCCCACAATCTACTCAAGACTCAGCATCTTGCCCTTACAAATCAGCCTATTGGGCCGCCAGATAAAATAATCAATTTATAGTGGAGGGCGTTTTTTTTACAAGAAGCAACCCGGCCAATGCACTTTAGATTCAAAGTCACTCCTTCAATTATTGACCTTTATCAACCAATCTCTTGCAGCAGCTCGCCTGCATTAAACTTTTTCTCAAGTGTTTTCCAGGAAGCGCTAATATGACGTTGCACCAACATCTCCGCCAAATCAGCATCTCGATCAACAATAGCTTCGACAATGGCATTGTGCTCTTTAATGGCTATTGTCGCCCTTGATGCCGTCCGGAAAGAAAGGCTAAGTCTGCAGATCCTCATTAAGTAATATATGTTATTAGTAATGCAATTAATCAACCAATCGTTTTTACATCTGGAATAAATATAGAAGTGAAAATCCTGATTCCCTTCTTCTTGAATATAGGCCTCTCCGTCTGAGCGTAGTACGATCTCTTCATGACCAGCAATTAAGCGACGCAGACCCTCAATATCTGATTCTGACATCGCTTCAGTAGCTAGTCGAGCTGCATAACCTTCAATTAGCTCCCTTGCCTGATACAGTTCCCGCGCTTTTTGATAACCCATCGTAACAACACGATAACCAGCATTCGGAATTCGATTAACTAAATGTATCCCCTCCAATCGCTGAAGGGCTTCTCGCAAAGGTCCTCGACTAGTGTTGTATTTTTTAGCTAAATTTGTCTCGCCTATTTTTTGCCCCTGCAGCAATGCACCTTTTACTATATCGTCTTTGAGTTGATGATAAATCCTATCCGTAATAGTCTTATGGTGCTTGTCCGCTATTAAGTTGTTTGTTTTGTCCATAGTTTCAATTAGTTACATAATTCAAAAAAAAATTCTACAGCACTTTACACACTAAACAGTTAACAAAATATTACATAAAATTAACACTTTATTACTCCAAAATCTCCTTTCAGAAATTAAGGTTAATTAGTTTTAGTTACATTGTAACTTTTGAACTTTTGAACTATATAAAACGTCCATTTTGGGGTGTTGGGGTTTTCATTTCTTCTTTGGCGCAGCGATTTCCAAAGGGTGTATTAAGTTTTGCTTAACAATTATATGCATATTTTTAGACACTCGATCCTTAGTAGTAGGATTTTTTTACTCCATGAATAAACAATTAATATTACAGTTTAGTGTGCTTTTTGTCAACAATGTGCTTTTTGTCAACAATTATGGTTTAGTGTACTTATTATCATTAATTTTGACATATTTATTGCCCTATATTTTTTTATGTCTACAATAAAATTTCAAAATAAGATGATTTTTGCTATTTATGATCGTTTTTTTATGACTGAGTATCAATTTTTTATTGAGGATCAATTTAATTTATTTTTAATCGACAATTTATTCATATAATGAATATTTATTCGCTTTATATGAATAATATGAAGTTATTGTTGACAATAATTAAATCGTAAGCGTATATTCAAACGAGCTATTAAAAAAACTTTATATATTTAGATATAGTTGCGACTGGTTTTAACTATGGCTGGAATAAAAAACTTAATATAATAAATAGGAGAGTTACAATGAGCGAAAAACACGAAATAACTCGCAGACAGTTTACAAAAGCTGGTCTTGCGGTTGCTGCTATGCCGATGTTTTATACAAAAGGCGCATGGGCGGCAAAAGATTTTGCCAACAACCCTGGCAATTCATCTAAGATAACATTAGGATTCAACGTACCCCAAACAGGTGCTTATGCTGACGAAGGAGCGGACGAGTTAAGAGCTTTCAAATTAGCAGTAAAGCACCTTAATGGAGAAGGCGATGGCGGTCTAATGAACACCATGAAACCTATGAATCTCAAAGGTAATGGCGTTCTAGGCAAGAAAGTTACTTATGTAACTGGCGATACGCAAACTAAGTCTGACGCCGCACGAGCTTCTGCAAAACGTATGATTGAAAAAGATGGTGTCATTATGTTTTCTGGAGGTTCTTCATCTGGCGTTGCTATTGCGGTACAAGGATTGGCACAAGAACTGGGTGTTTTGTTTATGGCCGGCTTGACGCACTCTAACGACACCACGGGTAAAGACAAGCGTCGTTATGGCTTCCGTCACTTCTTTAATGCCAAGATGTCTGGTTCAGCACTGGGCCCGGTTCTAAAAGAAGAAATGGGAACAAATCGCAAGGCTTACCACCTAACTGCAGACTACACTTGGGGCTGGACTCAGGAGCAATCCATCCAAGAAACAACAGAGGGTCTAGGTTGGTCAACTACAGCAAAAGTAAGAACTCCTGTTGGTGCGGGTGACTTCTCTCAGTTCATTACACCGATACTGAACTCTGGTGCAGACACGCTAATCCTTAATCACTATGGCAAGGATATGATCAACTCACTAACACAAGCAGTACAGTTTGGTTTGCGCGACAAACAAGTGAATGGCAAGAACTTTGAGATTATCGTTCCTCTATATTCACGCTTAATGGCTCAAGGTGCAGGTAAAAACTTAGAAGGCATTCTTGGTACAGCAAACTGGGACTGGCAGCTTCAAGACGAAGGCTCAAAAGCATTCGTTAAATCGTTCGGCACAGAGTATGGCTTCCCGCCATCAATGGCAGCACAGACTTGCTATGTACAAACGTTGCTTTATGCCAACGCTTGTGAAAATGCCGGCACCTTCTATCCACCTGAAGTGATTAGAGAGCTAGAAGGATTTAAGTTTGATGGTATGGGTAATGGTGCTACAGAGTATCGTGCAGAAGATCACCAGTGCTTTAAAGACGTTCTGGTTGTACGTGGTAAATCAAATCCGTCAAGCCAATACGACTTGTTGGACATTGTTAAAGAAGTGCCGCGTGCTGATGTTGAGTACGATGCCTCTATCTTTGGTGGTGAATTAGGTCCTTACGAAGTATAAACTTGGATCAAACTAGACACTGATTGCACACACTTGCAATCAGTGTTTTTCAGACAAAACATATAAAAAAAAGGGAGTGGGATCGTGGATGCGATACTAATGCAATTACTAAACGGCCTTGATAAAGGTGGCGCCTACGCACTTATTGCGCTTGGACTGACGCTTGTTTTCGGAACACTAGGTGTAGTCAACTTTGCCCATGGTGCGCTCTTTTTATTGGGTGCTTTTTGCGCCGTAACATTTCAAAAAATATTAACCATTTCAAAAAAAATACTAGACCCTAGTATTACTTATTTTGATGCCTATATAGAGCAACCCTATTTAGAAATTTGGTTTGGAGAGACAGGGCTTGCCATCATAGATTATGCGGTACCCCTCTCTATAATTGTAACTATACCAACCATGTTATTAATCGGCCTTGCGATGGAACGCGGCCTGATCAGACACTTTTACAAACGAACTCACGCAGAGCAAATATTAGTTACCTTTGGTTTAGCCATTGTTCTGCAAGAAGTCATTCGTCACTTCTTTGGTGCTAATCCGATTCCTACGCCGGCACCAGATATTGTTTCTGGTAGTGCAGCCGTTGGCACCTGGATTGGCCTTGGCGAAAATTTTGTCTACCCATGGTGGCGACTGATTTACCTGGCAGTTTCTACTGCTATCATTTCTTCAGTATTTGCCTTTCTCCATCTCACCACTTTCGGGATGGTGGTTCGTGCAGGCATGTATGATCGCCAAATGGTAGCTTTCCTGGGTATCAATGTCCAAAGAAAATTTACCATCATATTCGGCTTGGCAGCCGTTGTTGCTGGCGTTGCCGGTGCGATGTACGCACCCATTCTTCCGCCAGATTATCATATGGGCATGGATTTTTTAGTGATCTCCTTCGTTATTGTAGTCGTTGGTGGCATGGGCTCTCTCAGAGGTGCGGTTGCTGCAGGTTTTTTGCTTGGCATCCTCCAGTCGTTAGCTTCGATGACCGCGGTGAGTTCACTGTTGCCGGGCATTGACCAGATTATTATCTATTTAGTTGCCGTTATAATCCTATTAACACGACCAAGAGGCTTGATGGGGCGTAAGGGCGTTATGGAGGATTAATGATGAAACAACTAATGAATTTATTAAAAAAACAGAGTGATTTAACTACTATCTTGATGTTTGCTGCAGGTGTACTAACAATGCCAATCTGGCTTGATCCTATCGGTGCGAATTATCCAGATCTATTGCAAAAATTTGTTATTTTCGGCATCTTTGCCGTTGGCTACAATATCTTGTTTGGTCTCACTGGGTACCTTTCCTTTGGTCATGCGGTCTTTCTTGGTGTGGGCTCTTATGCGGCAGTTTGGTCATTTAAATTACTGACAATGAATGTCTTACCTGCAATACTATTTGCAACTTTAATATCTGGTTTAATTGCTGCCGCTATCGGCTTTGTCAGTATGCGTCGATCTGGAATTTATTTTTCTATTTTGACGCTAGCTTTTGCGCAAATGTTTTATAACTTGGCGTACTCAGTGTTAATTCCAATTACCAATGGAGAAACCGGGCTGCAATTAAGAATGCACGACCCTAGAATCATAGACAATTATTTTTCCGACCCCCTACCCGGGCTTCCATCCACAGACTTTTTTGGCATGTCAATGAATGGTTATTCTGGCTTCTATTTCTGTGCAGTAGTATTAATTCTGGCCTTCTATATTGCGATGAAGATATTTCGTTCACCCTTCGGTATGAAGCTGAAAGCAATTAAATCAAATCAACACAGAATGCGCTACACTGGCAGTGATACGCGTCCTTACTTGATAACAGCTTTTATAATTTCGGGAATGTTTGCGGGTCTTGCTGGTGCACTACTGGCAGTCACAGATCCACTCGCAGGCGCTGAAAGAATGCAATGGACAGCATCAGGCGAGGTCATTCTTATGACAATTCTAGGTGGTGTTGGTACACTATACGGACCGCTTCTGGGTGTTGGCATTATTAAGTATCTAGAGAATATTTTTTCTACAATTAATGAATCAGTGCTGCAACAATTCTTTTCATTCCTACCACAATGGGGTGAAAATATTATGGTTTCTGTAGTCTCACCGTTTGTTGGTGAGGGTTGGCATTTAACCCTTGGCGTGCTATTTATGATAATCATAATTTTCCTACCAGGCGGCCTAATGGAAGGCTTTAGCAGAATCCAAAAACGCTATCGAAAGGCTAAAATTAAAGACAACCAAAGCGACAGCACAAAGGAGTAGAACTATGACAGATACTGTTTTAAGAATTTCAAATGTAAATAAAGCCTTTGGCGGCCTTCAGGCATTAAGTGATATTAATTTAAATATCGAAAAAGGCAAGGTGCACGCGATTATCGGCCCTAATGGTGCCGGAAAATCAACTTTATTAAATGTTTGTGTGGGCTTACTAACACCGGATTCAGGAACAGTTACCTTTAATGGCGGCACAAACGTTATTGGTAAAAGTCCTCATGAAATCAACCAAATGGGGTTGGCCAGAGTATTTCAAACTCCAGAAATATTTCCCGACTTGAGTTTGTTAGACAATGTCATGATACCGGCTTTTGCAAAGCGTGATGGCGCCTTTCATTTTAAGTTGTTTCAAAGCCTTTCTGGCGAAACTAAAATCACTCAAGAGGCCACAGAAATACTGGCAAGTGTAGGTATGGATGACAAATTAAATGTGATAGCTGGCAGCTTGTCACGCGGCGACAAACGTCGCCTTGAATTAGCAATGTGTTTAATTCAACGCCCGCATTTACTATTACTCGATGAGCCTACAGCTGGAATGGCTAGACATGACACAAATAAGACAATTGAACTGCTCAAAAAAATTAAAGAAGATGGTATGACTAAAATTATTATTGAGCACGATATGCATGTGGTTTTCAGTGTTGCTGATACCATTTCAGTGCTCGCACAGGGCGCTATCATCGCCTCAGGAACTCCCGATGAAATTCGTGGCAATCCTGTTGTTCAAGAAGCTTATCTTGGCGGCGCAGAACTATGAGTCATAAGCCCTATGCACCACACAGTGTGCCTACTACCTCCCATGGCTCGGATCCAGCATTTTTCTCCTGCTGGGATTTGCACTCTTACTACGGCGAAAGTTATATTGTCCAGGGTATTAATTTTGATGTTCGCGAAGGTGAAATTGTTGCCTTACTTGGGAGAAACGGCGCAGGAAAAACCAGCACCCTCCGCTCCATTGCACGCGCAGCTGAGCCAGAAGTTAGAAGTGGAGAAATTTGGCTAGATCACCAACCTCTTCACAACATGCAAGATTATCAGGTTGCACAACTCGGAGTTGCATTGGTGCCCGAAGATCGTTGTATTATCGGCGGTTTAACTGTTGAAGAAAACATACTGTTAGCTCAAATTGAAGAACCAATTGGCTGGTCTTTAAAGCGCATTTACGAGCACTTTCCTCGTCTTGGAGAGCGCCGAAATCAGGAAGGAATTACTCTTTCTGGTGGTGAGCAGCAAATGCTTGCCGTAGCCCGAGCCCTTGCTCGCGATATTAAACTGTTATTGCTTGATGAGCCTTATGAAGGACTGGCGCCTGTGATCGTACGTGAAATTGAGGGAATTCTTAAGGGCATAAAAAAACTCGGCATCACCACTATCATTGTAGAGCAAAATGCTGTCGCCGCGCTGCGGCTTGCCGACAGGGCCTTGATTCTTGATACTGGTGAGATTGTATTTGATGGTACGGCGCAAGAATTACTTGATAACGAAGCTCTTCGACATCAATATTTAGCTATTTGATTATAACCACTTCCGCCCTCTCCCTCCTTGAGGGCAGCTGAAACTAGTGGACTCTCATCCACTAGTGTAAGCTATAAATATAAGAGTGTAATTAATCGCAAGAACCCCACCACCTCCCTTGGTGGCAGCTGAAACTGGTGGCCCCATCCATCAGTGGAAGCTTTAAAAGTCGACTCAAAATAGAGGGCTTTACACCTTCGTAAGGCACCACAAAGGCATGGGATACATCCAAAGACTTATAAAAATTACAATAAAATTTCGATTTAAGTACTAACTATAATTTACATTCATTGCCAGAAAAACTGGCGATCAAGAAAAAGCGGCAATAGCCGCTTTTTTTTCATTCGTTAAATTCGATTCTTAATTAACTCCTCAACCACAGAGGGGTCTGCCAACGTTGAAGTGTCTCCTAAGTTTGAAAAGTCGTTCTCAGCAATCTTCCTTAGTATTCGACGCATGATTTTTCCGGAACGTGTTTTTGGCAATCCAGGAGAGAATTGAATCTTATCAATAGTTGCAATAGGTCCAATCTCCTTTCTAACTAAAGCAACAAGTTCGCCCTTAAGCAACTCACTAGGCTCCGATCCCGCCATTATAGAAACATAAGCATAAATGCCTTGACCCTTTATGTTATGAGGCATACCAACAACGGCCGCCTCACTCACCGATTCATGCAATACCAGTGCAGACTCAATTTCTGCCGTACCTAAACGGTGGCCAGAGATATTAAGTACATCATCAACTCGTCCTGTAATCCAATAATAACCATCCGCATCACGCTTGACACCATCACCAGCAAAATACTTGCCGGGGTAAGTTGAGAAATAAGCCTCTATAAAGCGCTGATGATTATTGTATAGTGTGCGCATTTGCCCTGGCCAAGACTGTGCAATAACCAATACACCCTCTGCCTCGCCTTCCATCACCTCACCTTTTTCACTTAAAACTTGTGGAACAATGCCAAAAAAAGGCTTCGAAGCTGAACCTGGTTTTAATTCAGTTGCAAATGGCATCGGAGTAATCATATGACCACCGGTCTCAGTTTGCCACCAAGTGTCGACAACTGGGCATTTACCTTTTCCAATAACATTGAAATACCACTCCCACGCCTCCGGGTTAATCGGTTCACCAACCGTGCCCAAAATCTTCAGACTGGATCTGTCTGTCTTCTCAACAAATTCATCGCCTGCACCCATCAATGCGCGTATCGCCGTTGGCGCTGTATAAAAAGTATTTACTTGATGTTTATCGACAACTTGCCAAAAACGCGAAGCATCGGGGTAGTTTGGCACACCTTCAAACATTAGCGTGGTTGCGCCGTTAGCCAAAGGACCGTAAACAATATAAGAATGACCGGTTACCCAGCCCACATCAGCAGTACACCAATACACATCACCTTGCTGATAATCGAAGGTGTATTTATGCGTCATTGCGGCGTATAAAAGATAGCCGCCAGAGGTGTGTAACACGCCTTTTGGTTTGCCGGTAGACCCCGAGGTGTAGAGAATAAATAAAGGCGTTTCCGCATCAAACATTTCACAAGGGCAAGCTTCGGATTGAGTGGCAACCAAATCATGATACCAAACATCCTTCTTACCCCAGTTAATCGCGCCGCTGGTACGCTCAACAACCACAACCGCATCAACACAAGGGCAGTCTTGTACTGCCCTGTCGACATTGGCCTTTAAAGGTGTGGCTTTACCACCACGTACACCTTCATCGGCAGTAATAACAATCTTGCATTCACAATCAAGAATTCTATCCCGCAAAGCATCGGGTGAGAAGCCACCAAAAACAACGGAGTGTATGGCTCCAATTCTAGCGCAGGCCAGCATTGCAACAGAGGCTTCGACAATCATCGGCATATACAAGCAAACTCGATCGCCTTTCACGACACCGAGACTTTTTAAACCATTAGCGAACTTGCATACTTTTTTATAGAGTGCGTTGTAAGTAATCGACTCGCTAACATTTGGATCATCGCCCTCCCAAATAATCGCCACTTGCTCGCCACGTTCAGCCAAGTGTCGATCCAAGCAATTGTAAGCAACGTTCAAACTTGCCCCTTCAAACCAAGCAATTTTCCCTTGTGAATAATCGACATTAGAGACACTGTCCCATTCTTTATCCCATTCTATAAAAATCCTCGCTTGCTCTGCCCAAAACGCGTCCGAATCCTCAATGGACTTCTGGTACATTAACTCGTATTGATCTGGATTAATCAGTGGATCTCTATCGATTGGTTCAGGCATGTAGGTCATTGGTTTTTATCTGAATTGAAGGAATAATATAGCTCAATGTTACCAAATCCTTGAATCAATGAATAGGCAATATAAAGTCTTTTTCATGAGATAAAAAAAATGACGCTTTCGCGTCATTTTGATTGTGGATGCTTGGTGAGATTTACTCTTTTTCAACAGTCAAGTCATCACTTTCAGTGTCCAGCGCTGTCACAGAAAGCTCTTCTGCAACTTCACCCATTTTTGCCTCAGCGGTGCGTTTGTCATGAGCTGTTAACTCTTCCTCCATTGCATATTCTTCAGTTAAGATAGAGGCGTTAATCAAGCCCGCTTCAATTTCTCTCAAAGCCAATACTGTTGGCTTATCTTTACCGCCATCTAGGGTTGATTTATAGCCACCCGAATTCAATTGATGGGCGCGTTTTGCTGCAACCAAAACCAATTCAAATCTATTTTCGACATGCTCTAAACACTCTTCAACTGTTACTCTTGCCATAATCTTAAAAAACCTTAATTACTGAGATGATAAAATGAAGCAATTTTACGCGAAATCACCTAATATGGAAAGGCTAATTGTTCTTGATACTGAAACCACTGGTATCGAACCCTCGGAGGGTCATCGAATCATCGAAGTGGGCGCTGTGCAAATTCTTGATAGAGATATTACCGAGCTAGAATTTCATCGCTATTTACAACCCAATCGAAATGTTGGTGAATCTGTCAATATTCACGGCATTAGCGATAATTTTTTAAAAGACAAACCACAATTTAGTGCTATTGCCGAAGACTTTATCGCTTTTGTTGAAGGCGCTACTTTGGTTATTCATAACGCTCCCTTCGATCTCGGATTTCTCAATAATGAATTAAGACTGATTGGCTTTAAGAAAAAAATTGAAGACATTTGTGACATCATTGATACACTGGAATTATCTAAAGAGCAGCGCCCCGGTACGATGCATAATTTAGATGCACTTTGTCGTCGTTTTGAAATTGACGCCAGTGCTCGTACTATTCATGGGGCCTTGCTCGACGCGCAAATCCTTGCTCAAGTTTATTTGGCAATGACGGGCGGTCAGTCAAACTTATTCCAAGAGGCAAACCCTACAGAAATAATAGGAGAGGTCGCCACGCCTATTAAAACAATGAGCAACGACAACAATAAAATTAAAGTTATTTATGCGAATGATGATGAAATTAAAGCGCACGAAAATTACTTCCAACATTCATAGTCTGGAGCGGCAATGCAATACCAAGATTTAAGAGAATTTATTGAAGCACTTGAGGCCCAAGGCGAGCTTGTAAGAATCAAGGCACTGGTCGACGCCAATCTAGAAATAACCGAAATTTGCAGACGCACTTTAGATAAAGAAGGACCTGCACTGCTGTTCGAGAATGTCAATGGCGCCAGCATGCCCGTACTTGCCAATCTTTTTGGCACAACTAAAAGAGTGGCAATGGCAATGGGTCAAGCTGATTTAGGCGCATTGCGCGAATTAGGAAAAGTTCTTGCACAACTCAAGCAACCAGAGCCACCAAAAGGCTTTAAAGACGCTCTAGATAAACTGCCTTTATTCAAACAAGCACTTAATATGCCGGTTAAGGTCTTGAATAAAGGTCAATGCCAAGAAAATGTCATTGAAGGTGAAGACGTTGATCTCAACAAACTACCGATACAAACTTGCTGGCCTAAAGATATTGCACCGCTCATCACTTGGGGTCTCGTTATTACCAAAGGCCCAACTCGAGACAGGCAAAATCTTGGTATTTATCGTCAACAGTTACTGGGTAAAAATAAACTGATTATGCGCTGGCTTTCGCAACGCGGCGGAGCATTGGACTTTAAAGATTGGTGCGAGCAAAATCCTGGCAAACCCTTTCCAATTTCTGTTGCTCTTGGCGCAGATCCAGCAACAACACTGGCGGCTGTCACCCCCATTCCCGACAGTTTAAGTGAGTATGCTTTTGCAGGACTTCTAAGAGGTAAAAAAACCAAAGTTTGTAAATGCCTTGGCAATGATTTACAAGTACCAGAAAATGCTGAAATTATTTTAGAAGGCGTCATTCACCCCGACGAAGTCGCGGAAGAAGGGCCTTATGGCGACCACACAGGTTACTATAACGAGGTAGAGACCTTTCCAGTATTTACCGTGGAAAAAATAACCCATAGAAACAACCCAATTTATCACTCCACTTATACTGGCAAGCCAATTGATGAGCCAGCCGTATTAGGAGTTGCCTTAAACGAAGTTTTTGTGCCTTTATTGCAGCAACAATTCAGTGAAATTGTAGATTTCTACCTGCCACCAGAAGCTTGCTCTTACCGAATGGCGATTGTAAGCATGAAGAAGCAGTACCCCGGACACGCTAAACGCGTGATGATGGGTGTTTGGTCATTCTTAAGGCAGTTCATGTATACCAAATTCGTTATTGTTGTTGACGACGATATAAACATTAGAGACTGGAAAGAAGTTATTTGGGCGCTTTCTACACGCGTCGATCCATCGCGCGACACTTCACTAATTGACAATACCCCAATCGATTATTTAGACTTTGCATCTCCGGTCTCAGGACTCGGTTCAAAGATGGGCATTGATGCCACAAACAAACATCCTGGAGAGACTAATAGAGAATGGGGAGAGCCTATTGTTATGAGCAACGAAGTAATTGCTAAAATTGATAGCATCTGGAGTGAATTAGGCATTGACTAGACAAACTATCAAAGTATAATTGTGCTTTTTTCGGAGTGTAGCGCAGTTTGGTAGCGTATCTGGTTTGGGACCAGAGGGTCGGGGGTTCAAGTCCCTCCACTCCGACCAATATTTTGTAAAGTGTTACTAGCCTTGATTTAGAACACAGTTTTTTGCGCCCATAGCTCAGCTGGATAGAGCAACGGCCTTCTAAGCCGTAGGTCATACGTTCGAATCGTATTGGGCGCACCACTTTCTGTTTTATGGCGGGAATAGCTCAGTTGGTAGAGCCCCGGATTGTGATTCCGGTTGTCGCGGGTTCAAACCCCGTTTCTCGCCCCACCCCTTGATTGTCAGGCGAAGCCTGAGCTTAAAGAGAATTACTCGCGTACACCGACAAACATAAGTCGCATACCAAGTATGCGCTAATCGATCACGATTAAGATGTTAGGGGTTATTGAGGGTGACTCTCAGTCTGGCCTAGCTGGACTGAGAACAATAAAGCGAAGACTTCAAAAAAGATTAGAAATGTAGTCTTGGGCTTGAACAATATAAGACTCAACTTTTTGCTTGGCATTGGAGGTTTCAGTTTGCACATTCTCCATCGTGCAACTTGCAGACAACAAGCCTAACAAGACTATAGATAATAACTTAAATTTCATTTTATTCTCCTAGTTAATAGTGATGAAATTATAAAACACTTTGGTCTGCAAAAATAAGCATTATAATTACAAACATTAAAGGGTTACAGTAGCAATTGTTTTAAACACTTTAGAGTGATAAATTATTTGATATAATCGCTGTTATTATATTGATATCGGACTCCATCATGAAGCGATTATTGCTTGCCACAATCATTGGCTCACTGACTCTCTTAAATAATGCCGTTAGCGCTGGTGGCCTTGCTGAAGAGGCAGCATTAAGAGACATCAACCCAGTTTGTCAATCCCATCTTGAACAAGTTGAAAACTCATACAACTTAAACGGCTTAAATTTAACTTTTTTCCATCCCGAAGAGGCTAGCGCCTACCCGTCTTTTCATACATCGACAGAAAAGTTTGAAAATGGCGCCTCATTCTTCGCCACCAGCCTATCTCCAGACGGGGAAATGTGCTACATTTCAATCATTAAAACAACTATTGTCAACAATCAAAGCTGTGCCAACATTCTTCAGGCACGAATGGAGAACGACGAAACATTAAAAGTAACAAACTATGGTGATGGCGATTATATCCACCTGTACCCCGCATCAGGCGCTTATCAGATGCTATTGGTCGATATTGGTGTAAATGCCTGCGCCATCACTGAAACTCGAATGATGTGGCCGGGCGCATAAGCCGTTTACCCGTCTTCCTTTAAAATATATGTAATGTAGTGCACAACTTGCAGGACATGTAATATATTGCAATCTATAGATCAGTATGGTCTCATAATATATTATATAATCATCTTTCATAATTACCGTATCTTGAGAATACTATGGATTCATTAACTTTATATATTCTTATTTTTGTAGTAGTGGCTGTGTTTTTCTGGGTTATCAAAGTCTACAATTCTTTAATAGCAATGATTCAGGCGATCATTAATAACTTTAAGCAAATAGACATTCAACTCGATAGAAGGGCCAAGATTTTTACCAATTTAATAGAAGTGGTCAAAAAAGCAATGAGTCATGAAATGGAGCTATTAACCAAAGTCACTGAACGCAGAATCACCTCTCTTGCAGCCAGTAAGTCAGGAGATACAGCAACAAAAATGGCTGCCGAAAATCAGATTTCATCGCTAATCCCGCAGCTATCAGTACAATTTGAAGCTTACCCACAAGTCACGGCTGGCACCAACGCCCTACAACTGCAAGAAGAAATTGTTTCTACAGAAAATAAACTGGCGTACGCAAAACAAGCATACAACGACTCCATTGAAAAATATGAAGCCAAAAAACAAAGCTTTCTAGAAGCTTTTGTGGTGTCGATATTTTCGAAGCTAAACAAGAGCTTTGAGCAATGGGGTTTAACGGCAGAAAAAAGGCAAGAAAACGAAGACATGGCGATTAAGTTTTAACCGGTCATTAAGTACTCATGCAAGTAGGTGACTTTAGAGAGACCATTCGAAAAAATAATCGGCGCACAACATTTGTTGTAGGGATGTTTATTGCACTGTATATTCTTCTCGGCCTACTGATTGATGTCGCTCTGTATCTACAAACAGAGGTCAGTATTAGTAACATTCTTGTATCAATAGCCAATGGTAGTTTGGCCCCAAAAGCCACAATTATCACTGTTATTGTCGCCTGTATTTCAATAGCTGTCACTTTTAAAATGAGTGACAAGCTGATGTTAATGGGCACAAACTCTAAAGAAATTACCAGTTTAAATGCTGCACTTGATGACGAAGAAAAGCAATTGTACAACATTGTTGAAGAATTAAAGATCTCAGCAGGTATGAATTACATGCCAAAAGTCTATATCATCGAAGACAACTACACCAACGCCTTCGCATCAGGCTACTCTGAAAAATCCGCCCTCATTGCAGTTACAAGAAGGCTTGTACGACTATTGAATCGAGACGAGCTTCAAGCAGTGGTAGCGCATGAATTAACCCACATAAGAAACAACGACATAAAGCTAACATTGTTTGCCACAGTTCTTGCAAATATCATGTTGTTAATTGTCGATGTTTTATTTAGAGGCGCGTTCTATGGCAGGAATAGAAAAGGTGGTGGCATAATTATATTTTTGGCCATTTTTCTACGAGTTGTCTTTCCTTTAGTTACTTACTCTCTGCTAATGTATTTATCAAGAACACGTGAGTACATGGCAGATGCTGGAGCCGTTGAGTTAATGCGCGCAAATCAGCCAATGATTAACGCATTGAAGAAAATTAGTGGTGATTATGAAGACAACGAATCCGAAATTACCCTTCCTAAAACTGATGAGATAAGACGAGCGGCTTATATCTTCAATATCGATTCAAAGAAGAAATATCGCAGTAAAATGTCAAATATGTTCTCAACGCATCCGAAAACTCAAGATCGTATCAACGAACTTCAGGGAAATTCGTAAACAATTCACAATGGCAATTACAATTAAATCTTCATCTGAAGTCGAGAAAATGCGCATCGCTGGCAAACTGGCAGCTAGCGTCCTTGATATGATTACCCCACATGTTGTCGTTGGCATTACAACAGAACATCTTGATCAAATTTGCCACAAATTTATCGTTGATGATTTGGGCGCTATTCCAGCTCCGCTGAATTACCACGGCTTTCCAAAATCGATTTGCACATCAATCAATAACGTTGTTTGTCACGGCATCCCGGGCGAGAAAAAACTCAAAAAAGGTGACATTATCAATATCGATATTACTGTCATTAAAGACGGCTTTCATGGCGACACCTCGAAAATGTTTATTGCTGGCAAGTCAAATGTCAAGGCTACAAGAATTTGTAAAATTGCCCAAGAGTGCATGTATCTCGGAATTGGTCTTGTTAAGCCAGGTATTCACTTAGGCGAAATTGGTCAAGTGATTGGTGCGCATGCGCATGCGCAACATTGCTCGGTTGTAAGGGACTACTGTGGGCATGGTATTGGTCAAGGCTTCCACGAAGAGCCACAAGTCCTGCATTACGACAACGGCAAGGCAAAACAATCACCAATTCTTGAGCCAGGAATGACTTTTACTATAGAGCCCATGATTAATCTAGGCGGCTATCAAGTTGTTACCTCTAGGCTTGATGGCTGGACAGTGACCACCAAAGATCGTTCTTTATCGGCCCAATGGGAGCACACTATTTTGGTAACTGAAACGGGCCATGAAATCCTCACTCTTAGAGCAGAAGAGAATATTTAGAAGTCCCACCAAAGCCACACTCTGTGACTGTTATTCAAAGCCCAGCTTGTGCTAAAATATCACTTTTTTTTATAGTTACTTTTTAACTTGTGAAACGCTTAAGAAATTACTTTATTTCTGGCCTTCTGTTCTGGATTCCACTGGCCCTCAGTATCATGGTAATCAAGTTCTTTTTAGAGCTAATTAACAGTATTGTGCCACCAGAATACCTGCCTGAAACATTATTCAATTTTGGCGCACAAATACCCGGTTCAGGTATTTTCTGGGTGCTTCTTGTCATTCTGCTAACAGGCGCCCTGGTTAGTAATATTATTGGCCGGAAAATTGTCGAACTCTGGGAAAAAGTTCTCAGTCGCATTCCAGGTTTTCGTGGTATCTACAGTGCCCTAAAAAAACTTTCCTCAACTGTACTCAGCACATCGGGTGAAGGGTTTCGCAAAGCACTTTTAGTTCAATACCCGCGCGAAGGCATGTGGACAATCGCCTTTCAAACAGGCAGCTATCACGGCGAAGTGGAAAAAATAATCGGTGAAGAGATTGTCAATCTTTATGTTCCGACAACACCGAACCCAACATCAGGCTTCTTTATCATGATGCCGAAAAAAGACGTCATCGAGCTCGAAATGAGTGTCGATGAAGCATTCAAACTAGTTATTTCTACCGGCGTTGTTGCGCCTGATTTAATCGATATTAAGGATAAAAAATGAGAACACACTTTTGTGGCGAATTAAATAAAGACGCCCTAGATCAAGAAGTCACTCTTTGTGGCTGGGTTAATAGAAGACGCGACCATGGTGGTGTTATCTTTCTTGACATCCGAGACAAGCGCGGTATTGCCCAAGTGGTTATTAATCCTGACACTGCTAATACTTTCGCAATTGCAGAAAGTGTTCGCAACGAATTTGTGCTCAAAATCAAAGGCATGGTTATTGCCAGAAACGAGGCAATGGTTAATAGCAAAATTCCAACGGGTGCAATTGAAGTTGTGGCTAGTGACATTGAAATTCTCAACGCCTCTAAGCCTATCCCATTTCAGCTAGATGCAACAGATACATCTGAAGAAGTAAGACTGAAATATCGCTATCTTGATCTGCGTCGCGACGAGATGCAAAAACGCTTAAGACTAAGATCCAAAGTAACGCATTTCATGCGCGACTTCATGGATAGCAATGACTTTCTTGATATTGAAACACCCTTCTTAACAAAAGCAACACCAGAAGGCGCTAGAGATTACTTGGTCCCATCAAGGACACACGAAGGTAGCTTTTTTGCTCTACCGCAATCGCCACAACTTTTCAAGCAGTTGCTTATGATGTCGGGATTTGAGCGTTATTACCAAATTGTCAAATGTTTCAGAGATGAAGATTTGCGCGCCGATCGTCAACCAGAATTTACCCAGTTAGATATTGAGACTTCATTTATGAATGAGGATGAAATTACTGGACTCATGGAAGAAATGGTTCGTGGCCTTTTCAAGGATGCTATTGATGTCAGTCTTCCTGGCGAGTTCCCAACCATTACTTTTAATGATGCGATGCGCCTTTATGGTGTTGATCGTCCTGATATGCGCATACCCTTGCAAATGGTTGATTTAAACGAATTGATGCAATCGGTTGAGTTTAAAGTTTTCTCAGGCCCTGCAAGCAGTGAAGATGGCCGAGTAGCAGCTATGAGGGTGCCAGGTGGCGCAACTATCAGTCGTAAACAAATTGACGACTACACCAAGTTTGTCAGCATTTATGGTGCTAAAGGCCTTGCTTACATCAAGCTTAACGAAGACGGCCCGGCCTCACCAATTATCAAATTCTTAGGTGATGAAGTTACTCAAAAAGTAATCGAGC
This sequence comes from Candidatus Thioglobus sp., assembly GCA_012959965.1. GTDB lineage: Bacteria > Pseudomonadota > Gammaproteobacteria > PS1 > Pseudothioglobaceae > Pseudothioglobus. The sequence goes on from DUCF01000036.1 coordinate 39,992, forward strand.
TAACTGGCGCTGAAACCGGCGATATTATTTTCTTTGGTGCGGACAAGGCAAAAGTTGTTAACGAATCTCTGGGCAACCTTAGAGAAAAATTAGCAAACGATCTCAATCTTTACGACAAAGAATGGGCGCCAATTTGGGTACTTGACTTCCCAATGTTTGATGTTGCTGACGATGGCTCACTTAACGCCATTCACCACCCATTCACTGCACCAAGTGTTGATGCCGAGACGCTTGTTAGTAACCCTAGCAAAGCGTTATCCCGTGCATACGATTTGGTTATCAACGGCTCCGAAGTCGGTGGTGGCTCGATTCGTATTCACCAAAGTGATATGCAAAAAACAGTACTTACCCTTCTTGGCATTGATGAAGAAGAGGCACGCGAGAAATTTGGTTTTTTGCTTGATGCTCTAGAATACGGCTGCCCACCACATGGTGGTATGGCCTTTGGTTTGGATCGATTAGTGATGATTCTCGCCGGCGCAGACTCCATCAGAGAAGTCATTGCATTCCCTAAAACACAAACTGCTGCATGCTTATTAACCAGTGCACCAGCCAGTGTGCCAAGAAAACAACTTAGAGAATTAAGCATCAAAGTTAGCTTGCCGGAAAAATCATAAATGCAACTTAGGGATTCCATAAAAAAAGCCCTTAAGGACAATAATGCTCTTTTAGTAGCGCACTATTACGTCAGCGCTGATTTGCAAATATTGGCTGAAGAAACAGGTGGTGTTGTTTCAGATTCTCTGGAAATGGCCAGATTTGGTCAAAATTGCGACGCGGACACCATTGTTGTTGCCGGTGTGAAATTCATGGGCGAAACAGCCAAAATCCTATCACCCGAAAAGCGTGTGTTGGTTTTGGACGAAGCGGCCACTTGTTCGCTTGACCTTTCTTGCCCAATTGATGAATTCTCTGCATTTTGTGACGCACACCCTGACCACACTGTTGTGGTCTACGCCAATACCTCTGCCGAAGTTAAAGCACGAGCTGACTGGGTAGTAACCTCTGGTAGTGCACTCAAAGTTGTCAAATCTCTACACGAAGAAGGCAAGAAAATTCTTTGGGCGCCAGACAAGCACTTAGGACACTACGTTGGAGCAGAAACAGGTGCGGATATGCTGATGTGGGATGGTGCCTGTGTTGTCCACGAAGCATTTAAAGCCGAAGGCTTAGAAAGATTGATGCAAAAACTACCCGACGCAGCCGTACTGGTTCATCCAGAATCCCCTAAAGAAGTGATTGCATTGGCCGACGTAGTTGGCTCAACTACTGCACTGATTAACGCAGTTGCAACAATGGATAACGATACTTTTATCGTTGCAACCGATAACGGCATATTCCATAAAATGCGCGAAGTAGCTCCCGGTAAAAAGCTAATCGAAGCCCCTACCATGGGCGAAGGCGCGGACTGTGAATCCTGTGCACATTGTCCCTGGATGGCCATGAATAGCCTTGAAAAATGCTTGGCAGTATTAGAGACTGGCAACAACGAAATTACAATTGATGAAGAGATTATTGATAAAGCCAAATCTTCCATCCATCGATTACTCGAATTCACCCAATAAATATAGAAACGGAGAAATAAAGCAATGGCAGGACACAGTAAATGGCACAACATTCAGCACCGTAAAGGTGCACAAGATGCCAAACGCGGAAAAATCTTCACTAAATTAATTAAAGAAATTGTCGTTGCCGCCAAAAGAGGTGGTGGTGTTATAGAAAACAACCCATCTTTGCGGGCTATTATCGACAAAGCACTCGCGTCTAATATGAAGCGTGACACCATTGAAAATGCTGTGAAACGTGGTTCAGGTGATCTAGATGGTGATAATTACGAAGAAGTCAGATACGAAGGTTACGGCCTTGGTGGTACCGCCATTATGGTGGACTGCCTCACCGACAACATTAACCGTACCGTTTCAGACGTTCGCCATGCATTTGCAAAACACGGTGGCAATCTTGGTACTGATGGATCCGTTGCTTATATGTTTACCAAACAAGGTTTTATTAGTTTTGCTGAAGGCGATGAAGACGCCATCATGGAAATTGCCATCGATGCTGGCGCAGAAGACGTTATCGTTAATGATGACGGTTCGATTGACGTGGTCACAACGGCTGAAGATTTTTTCACCATTAAAGACGCATTAGTTGAAAGCGGCCAAAAAGTCGCGCACTCTCAAATTACTATGGAGCCAGCTAATAGAGTTGATCTTAATCTTGAGGACGCCGAAAAATTCATGAAACTTATCGATCGCTTGGAAGATTTAGACGACACACAAGAGGTCTATCACAACGCTGAAATTTCTGACGAGATAATGACACAACTATGATTTCACTGCACTCTGGCATTCAAGCGCTTAGCAAGTTTAAAATTAAAGCGTTGCAAGAAAAACTCTCGGCATCACACTCTGGCATTACGCTACTAGGGGCAGAATTTACCCACTTTATCGACTTAAAGAGCGGCCTTAGAGCCGAGCACACCGAGCAACTGAACAAACTCCTGAATTACGCCCCTGCAGTTGACTATTCTCATTCCAGTGATCATCTAACCATCACTCCAAGACAAGGCACAATTTCGCCTTGGTCTTCAAAAGCAAGCGATATTGCCCATCTTTGTGGCTTAAACGAGCTTAATCGAGTGGAGCGCGGCATAACCTATCATTTTGATAAAGCCCTAAATGAGGATAGCACAAGCAAAGTACTAAGTATCATTATGGATAGGATGACCGAATCCTTTCTTAAAGATAGCGCCGATGTCCACTTACTTTTTGACGAATTAACCCCGAAAATCGCACAGAGTGTTGATATTTTGAGTGGCGGCAAAGAGGCGTTAGAGCGTGCAAACACTACACTCGGCTTGGCGCTGAGTGACGTTGAAATTGATTATTTGATTGAAAACTTTACCGCTCTTAATAGAAACCCAAAAGACATTGAACTAATGATGTTTGCTCAAGCAAACTCAGAGCATTGTCGCCACAAGATCTTCAATGCCGACTGGGTAATTGACGATGAGGCTCAGGCTATTTCATTGTTTGGTATGATTCGCAATACTTACAAGGCTCATCCAGAGGGCTTATTGTCGGTATATAGCGACAATTCTGCAGTGATGTCGGGTTACGAGTCTGAGCGTTTTTTCGCCAACAAGGACGGTGTTTACACTTCAAAAACTGAGCAAAAAGCAGTGTTAATGAAGGTTGAAACGCACAACCACCCTACTGCTATCGCACCAGAACCTGGTGCAGCAACTGGCTCTGGTGGTGAGATTAGAGACGAAGGTGCAACGGGCAGAGGTTCCAAACCAAAAGTTGGCTTATGTGGCTTCTCTGTATCAAACCTTAAAATTCCAAACAATTCAAAACCGTGGGAAGTAGACTACGGCAAACCGAAGCAAATTGTCTCAGCTCTCGACATTATGATCGAAGGCCCTTTGGGCGCTGCTGCTTTTAACAACGAATTTGGCCGTCCAAATATTTGTGGCTACTTTAGAACGTACGAACAAAAAACAGCTAACGACCAAGTCAGGGGCTATCACAAGCCAATTATGTTGGCTGGTGGTTTGGGTAATATTCAAGAAAACCATGTTGAAAAAGGTCTAATTTCGCACGGCGATAAACTCATCGTTTTGGGTGGTCCAGCAATGCTGATCGGCCTTGGTGGCGGTGCGGCCTCAAGTGTGGGTAGTGGTGAGCAAAGTGAAGATTTAGACTTTGCCTCAGTTCAACGTGCTAACGCCGAAATGCAAAGACGCGCCCAAGAAGTTATTGACGCTTGTGCCAATCTAGGCAACGACAACCCGATTGTCTCTATTCATGACATTGGTGCTGGCGGCCTATCGAACGGCGTTCCAGAACTCGTCAATGACAGCGAAAAAGGTGCAATTTTAGAATTAAGAAACGTGCCTAATGACGACAAGCAAATGTCGCCAATGGAGATTTGGTGTAACGAATCCCAAGAGCGCTATGTGCTTGCCATCAATGGCGACAGTGTCGATTTATTTAAATCAATTTGTGAGCGAGAACGCGCACCCTTTGCCATCCTAGGCGAGGCAACAGACGAGCGCCACCTTAAGATGAACGACGCCCATTTTAACGACTCACCAATCGATCTACCAATGTCGGTACTGTTAGGCGCCACACCAAAAACACTAAAAAATGTTAGCTCAATTGCTAATATCGAATTAGAGTTTGACGATGCAAATATCGAGGTTAAAGAGGCGATTGACCGCCTACTAGCCCTACCAACAGTTGCCAGCAAAAACTTCCTTATTACTATTGGCGATCGATCGGTTACTGGCTTAGTTGCCAGAGAACAAATGATTGGCCCATGGCAAGTGCCTGTTGCAGATTGCGCTGTATCACTTTCGGATTATGTCGGCTATCAGGGCGAGGCGATGTCACTAGGTGAAAAAACACCAATGGCACTTAGCAACGCTGCTGCTGCTGCTAGAATGAGTATTGGTGAATCACTAACCAATATGATGAGTATCTATGTCGAAGACATTCATCACATCAGTTTGTCTGCCAACTGGATGTGTGCCAGTGGCTTTGAAGGCGAAGACGCAAAGATGTACGAAGCTGTCAAGGCTGTAGGCATGGAGTTATGCCCGGCGCTAGGACTCACCATTCCAGTCGGAAAAGATTCGATGTCAATGAGAAGTTCGTGGCAAGACGGGGAGCAAGAAAAATCCGTTACCGCACCACTATCTCTAATCATTACTGCTTTTTCGAAAATCCCGGATGCACGCAAACAAATCACACCATTGCTGAAAAATGAAACCGACTCAGAGCTTTTATTAATTGACCTAGGTTTTGGTAAAAACCGTATGGGCGGCTCTTGTTTGGCACAAGTTTACAACCAAGTTGGCAAAACAACGCCAGACCTTGATGATTCCAAATTGTTTGGCAATTTCTTTGCAACGATTAACGAATTAAACCAAGCGGGTTTGATTGATGCTTATCATGACCGCTCAGATGGCGGCGCCATTATTACTTTATTAGAAATGGCTTTTGCCTCAAATTGCGGTTTGAATATCCAATCTAGCAATGTCATTGCCTCGCTATTTAACGAAGAGCTTGGTTGTGTGGTGCAAGTATCCTCTAACAACAAATCTAACGTGATTGACGCTCTTAATAAAGCCGGTCTTGGCGATTGCACAAGTGTCATCGCCACTATTAACAATGATGACACCATTCGCATCTCTGATAGGAGTGGTGAGGTTTACAGCGAGAATCGTGCCACTTTACAACAGCAATGGTCATCAACTTCGTATGAGATCTCAAAACTGAGAGACAATCCAGCGTGTGCACAATCTGAGTTTGATGAAATACTCAAGCCATCAAATGGCTTAATTATTGCGCCAAATTTTGACATTAATGAAAGCGTTAGTGCGCCTTATGTCAATGTTGGTAATAAACCAAAAATTGCCGTTTTGCGTGAGCAAGGCATCAATGGCCACATCGAAATGGCCGCAGCATTTACCAAAGCCGGTTTTGAAGCGCATGATGTTCATATGAGTGACATCTTAAGCGGCAGAGTATCGTTAGACATCTTCCGCGGGCTTGTGGCCTGTGGCGGCTTCTCGTACGGTGACGTATTGGGTGCTGGTCGTGGCTGGGCAAACTCCATTCTTTATAACCCACGCGCCAAAGACCAATTCAGCGAATTTTTTAATCGTGACAACAGCTTTACACTGGGTGTTTGTAACGGCTGTCAAATGATGTCCAACCTAACAGAGATCATTCCGGGCACTGAAAATTGGCCAAGCTTTGAGCGTAACGCTTCCGAGCAATTTGAAGCACGCTTCCTCAGTGTTGAGGTTCAAGAATCCAAATCATTGTTCTTTGATGGTATGGCCGGCTCAATACTGCCAATTGTCACCGCCCACGGCGAAGGTCAAGCAAGTTTTTCTTCAATTGTTAAAGAAAATGCGATTGGTATTAAATACGTTGACCACCAAGGTAAGCCAACGCAAACGTATCCTCACAACCCGAATGGCTCAGATAGTGCAACTGCAGGCCTGTGTAACGATTCTGGCAGAGTAACCATTGTTATGCCACACCCTGAGCGCGTAGTCAGGGCGATACAAAACTCGTATCATCCAAACGATTGGAATGAAAGATCCCCATGGATGCGCATGTTTGAAAATGCTAGAGCTTTTGTTGGTTAAAACAACGCCCGTCACAATAGCACAGGCTTCACAGAATCCACTGAACCATGATTTTACGAAACAACCTGCGCCAAACCACCTAATCCCTGTTTCTTTTTATTAGCCAATTTTCTCATATAGCTCACCAAGATTATTAACTATAATCGTGGGCTCTACCCCCCATGGGTCAAAGATGGCATCTTTTGAACGCCGCACCCAAGCGGCACACATGCCAGCCGAAATTGCACCTATAACATCAAAAGGGTTGCTTGAAATTAGCCATGAATCATTGCTGCAAGCTTCAGACACTTGAAGAAAATGATGATACACAGCAGGGTTTGGCTTAAATGATTTAATGTCATCCGCGCTAACAACCCCTAGAAAATAATCTCTTATTCCTGCTGCAACAAGCAGCGTTTCGACAGCTTCTGCACTGCCATTTGAAAAAGCAAACAGCCGATAATTTTTTTCTTTTAATTTTGCCAGACTCTCTTCTACATCCTTAAACGCAGGAAGGGTTCGGTAACTTTCAAGCAAGATATTCTTTTGTTCTTTGGTGAGGTTGATTTCATAGAATGCACATGTGTAATTCAGGGCATCACTCGTGCAAACAGAAAAGTTCTCATAATTCTTCATCAATCCTCGACGAAATGAATATTCCAACTGCTTTTCTCGCCAAGTATGAGAGAATTGCTTTGCTTTGTCTCCTATGAGATTTTGCAAAGCAGAAATAACACCGTCTGTATCAATTAATGTTCCGTATACATCAAAAGCAAGTGTTTTCGACATTACATCCTCCTAGCGCCTTTTATAGCTAGCATTTATCAAAGGTGCTGAAGTGTCAGCGACAGCGCACGAGTTTATGCTGTTGTTAGTCATTTATTCCTCAAATACAATCAACTCAATTTCAGCAGCCTCTTTTCTAAGCGGGATTAGGGCTCGGTATTCGGGCGAAGAGTGCCAGCCATTTACCGACTCTTTATCAGGAAATTTTATTACCACTGTGTCATTGTGCTTGTGACTTCCTGAAAGCACTGAGATCATCCTCCCTCTAAACACCAACACGCCATTCCACGGCTCTATAGTTGCAGGAACACTCCGACGATATTCAGACCATTTTTCTGCATTTTTTACAGTTATGTGCCCAATTACGTATGCCTCTGCCATAAAATAAGTTTACCTAATTTATAATTGCTTTTGTATTTGTCATACCAGCTTATTCTATGAATTGCTAAATATTTCACTCTAAGAGAAACACGCACAAATAAACGAGTAACATCCATTTTTTTAGGGGGTACCGCAATTATGGAAGAGCATGGCACTGTTAAAGGGGGTATTTACGAAACTCTTCCCACTACACACTATTTCGACTCTGCCATTTTTGAACGTGAAAAAACGCGTATCTTTCACCGTTGCTGGCAGCTCGCAGGCCACGTTAGTGATATACCAAATCAAGGTGATTTTTTTGTTGCCGACATTTCTGGCAAATCGATTGTAGTACTGCGTGGAAAGGATGACATTGTTCGCGGTTTTTATAATGTCTGTATTCACCGTGGCCATGAATTGCTTACGGGAAAAGGCTGTGTAAATCACATTATCTGCCCCTATCATGCTTGGATGTATGACACCACCGGCCAGCTGCAAAATGTACCCAATGGCGATGCCTTCCCAGGGTTAGATGTTACAGGCCACAGCCTAAACCAAGTGAATCTGAATACCTTCATGGGTCTGATTTTGATTAACCTCGATAAAAATACAATTCCTTTTGAAGAGTTTGCAGGTGATGCGGCTAATGAAATTCGGGAGCGCGTACCCAACCTAGAGTCCTATGTGCATGTGGAACGCACTGAGCGTAATTCGCCAGCGAACTGGAAAATCGAAGCGGAAAATTTCAACGATTGTTATCACTGCCCAGTGATACATAGAACACTCACCTCTGGCGTGGTTGATCCCACAAAATACCGCACACGCAAGCGTCCATATGGCATTCTCCATGAAAGTCCAGTGCGCCCTGACGAGCAGAAGTCATTTGACTATATGGCTGATGCTAACCGTAAAACCGATAAGTTTATTACTTGGTGGTTCTGGCCGTTCTTTGTTGTGCAAGTTTATCCGGGTGGTTATGTAAATACTTGCAGGTGGAAGCCCATTTCGCTGAACGAAACCAAGGTTGAAGTGGATTGGTGGATGCCATCCAAGACCCTTAGCCCGGTGGAGGCTGAACTTATCAAACAGCAACGCGAAACTACCTTTCATGAAGATGGGGAGGTGGTGAAATCTGTCCAAAGAGGGCTAGAATCTGGTGGACTCAAAAAAGGAATGGTGATGGTCGATGAAGCCTGCAGCTCCCTCTCAGAGCATCCTATAGTTGCCTTTCACGAGCATTACTTTGCAGCCATGGAGTAGCACTAATTGCGCGTAATCACAGTAGTTAGGGCTTGAAAAGCCGCCTTTTATTTTAAAGCTGCTAGTTTGCCTTTTTCTGGCTTTCCGCTAGATGTTCGTGGCATTTCCTCAAGAAAAACTATATGCTTAGGCACCATGAAGCGCGCCATACACCCTTTACAATGCTGAATTAAATCCTCTTCAGTGACTTCAGTGCCATGTTTTCTAACCACGAATAACTTAATATCTTCTTCGCCCATTTCACCGGGAATCCCGATAGCGGCGCAATCTTGTATGTCGTGGTGTGTCAACGCGCCCTCTTCGACCTCAAAAGCTGAAACCATCTCTCCTTTCACTCGGATGCGCTCACTGATTCGATGCATGAAATAAAAGTAACCTTGTTCATCCATGCGCCCAATATCACCGGTGTGAAACCAAAGATTACGCCAACTTTCTAGAGTACGTTCTGGCATATCAAAATAACCACTGGACATAACACCGGGTTCCAAAGGACGCACAACCATTTCACCCGCTTGTCCCGGGGGCAACGGGTCATCATTTTCATCATGGATTTCAACTTCAAAATGCGGCAATACAATCCCGCCAGGTTCATCCCACTGAGGGGTTACAACCCAGCCAGCATCTGTCGATCCATATCCACCACCGGGAATCAAGTGTAGATTAAAACGAGCATCGAAGTCTTTTTTTGGAACGGGCGCAGGTGTGCCCCAACATCGAGTAACTTTGTGATCTTTTTCCTCCGGACAAGGTGGGTGCGCCCATAACAGTTGTTGTACCGACCCAAGCATCATAAACCAAGTAACGCCGTATTTTTTGACTTCAGGCCAAAAATTGGAAACACTAAAACGTTGTCGCATAACAACACGTCCGCCCGTCATCATAGTTGGCAACACATCATAATAAGCAGGGCCGATATGGGAGAGAGGATAAATACAATACACGCAATCCTCTGCAGTCACCCTATACGGTTCAATCATATTTTCGGCGGTTCTCACAGCGTAACGATGAGACAATAGGCAGCCTTTAGATACGCCGGTGGTGCCAGATGTAAATAGAATTGTTGCAATATCCGTATCTTTGGCGGGTGAGGCGATATGATCTTCACAGCTTGACAGAATCTCTTCAAAGCGAACAACCTCAAGCTCGGGGAACAGGCTACGCGCCTCATCCACCCCATCAAGCATAATCAATGTCTGTACGCTCGGAATCAAATCACGAATCTGATCTAAGGCGCCAAGTTGTTGGCTAGACGTAAATAATAACTTCGTTCCTGTTTGGTCGATCATTCGCGCCAGTGGCATATCCCGCATGGCAGGATTGATGGAAACCTCTATCGCATTCACTTTTTTCAAAGCGTAAGAAATAGCAAGATACTCTGCACTGTTTTCCAGAAAAATATCAACGTAGGACAGCGCATCACTGTAATTTTCCAGCAACCCATGAGCCACACGATTCGTTAAGACCTCGAACTCACGATAAGTCAGTGTTTCGCCCGTCTCGGCGATAATTAGGAAGGGTCGATCACCAAATTTTTCTGCACATTCGTGCAGGAGATCTCCCAATGTGATTCGCAACGCCATGATATCCCCCTTGATAATTCAGCTGCTATGAATTTTTAGCCGAATTCTACAGAAGTTTTTCAGAATATTTTCACTTTTTTAAACGTAAGCTACAATAGCATTGCACTTAACTTTTGAATTCGAAGCGAACTCTCTATTCTTCTTATTAGATCTTATTACAACTCTCTTTACTCCAAGTCTAGCTCCGGATATAGACGGTAAGTATCGGGATCAGTATTGCCGGACCATCGCCAAAGAGCCACCAGTGGGTGTTCGAGGGTTTTGAAAGCATGGAGCATTTCTGATGGATGGTGAATAACACCACCGACGCCATGACGGGTCGTCTTATCCCCTTGGGTCCAGTAACCAACGCCTTCTATCATGACGTATGTCTCCACGGCTTCATGATTATGCAATGGGTAATAAGTATTTGGTCGCTGCACAAACAAACCTGCACGTAAGGTCGAATGCTCGACCAAGCAACCAGGCCCCATCAGAGAGTTTGAAGTAAATGCATCGGATACGTCGGTCGGCACTTGCTCATCCAAGAAGCCACCAGTAGCATCCCATTGTAGGAACTTCTGGCACCCTCTAGCCGCAGCTGCGCAAGGATGATTGGCATTTTTAAGCGCACTAACCACAAAATGATCGTATTTATAAGGCGTTGCCGGAACGGCTATCACTTTACCAGCGGCACGGCGCAAAACATCCGCTGTTTCACCCCCTGCTTCGCAGCCGTCGCCCTCAAAAAGGCTAGCCATTTCTAACAGGAGTGCTTCAAAACATTTTTCAGGTGATGCTGTCATACAATATACCTCGATACTTCCAGTGCAGCCAAGAAAAGCAAATACCTCTCATCGTCAATATTTGCTTGTCAATGAAAGATTACACTGGGAATTAAAATAAATTACTCACTCTCTGACTCCATCATGTTTCATCTGGAGTACTTCATATACCAATTACAAAACTGAGTGCAATGGCGCTCATCATCAGAAAAAGGGCCGGGACGATAGTGTGCAGAATAAGCCCCTTGTGTCATGGATCGACAAAGCGCAACATCTTCAGAATTGGTCACTTTCCATACACTGGTTAAATGCTCTTTCTCATAATCCACCCCCTCCACAGCATCTTTATGCACTATCCAACTAGTATAGAGAATGCATTTATGCTCATCTATAGGGAGTACCCAGTTTGTTGCAATATGATCACTGGTGAAATGCACCCAAGCATTTGGATTAAGCCAAAATGAGAGCGTTCCTTCGTCATATTCTTTATGCGGACCAATCAGCATTGCACTGCAAGGCTTACCGTCAAAGCTGGTCGACTTAAAGCCTTCCTTCATCGGGTATCTAGCTATGCGACAACAATCATGCTCGTCAAAAGCCTTCTCCTTCCACAACAGCCCTTTGTCATCCCATCTTTCACTTGCTTTGCTAAACGCTGCCATATAGGAAGGCTCTCGGCCACCGTTAAAGCTGCTGTCGCTGAACAATTTAAGCAAGCCCTTGTGATTCATTTGACAATGGCAACACTCACGATTATTAATCATAACCGTTAACCAGTTGGCATCCAAAACTTCGCGTTCGTGATACGCCAGTTTATAGCCCTCTTTATCTAGATGAAAAGGACCAACGTAAGGGTCTAGCAACTCTCTCATGCCTTGAATATCTTCATCAGGCGCACCTTCTCCTAAAGACATAAACAACATGCCCGCAACTTCTTCAAGTTTAATATTATCAAGGCTGGATGCTTTACCTGCATCGGAGCATACAAACTCATCGGACATTCTTGGTGCATGATAAAGACTGCCGTCGTCAAGGTTGTAAGTCCACTGGTGATTTGGACACATTATTTTGGCGGGGCATTTGCCCACATTTTCAGTTACCAAATGTGCGCTTTGATGAGCGCAACGATTAACCATGCAACGGATTACGCCATCCGTCCCGTGTATCAAAAAATAAGAGTTTTCAAATAAACGGAAAGATAAATAACTTCCCGTATCTGGAACATCTCCTCGTGTGCCAACAAAACACCATTTATTGTGAAATAAGCGCTTCATTCTGGCTTTATCAAACAACACCTCGCGCGGAAAGGAGTAACCCTCCTGATATGAATCTTGGTGCAAAGCCCCTTGTACACTGCAGTGCTCGCCTACAACTTGATCTGACATAATAACCTTTTTTGACATTGTCTATCTATGAATGAATTCGCCGACATTGTAATTGAATATAAACCGTAGGTGTTATATGATTAATACCCCTAAATCTATAATTCACTTCGTAGTTGTTATATAGCCTTATTCTATGAACTATCCAATCATTCACTCTAAGATAATTACGCTTAAATAAACGGTTTGTGCCTCCTTTTGGCAAGAAAATCTTTAAATTATTGATTTATTTAGATGTCTTTCAATGAGTCAATAATCAATGATTGAAAATGATGAACCCCGTGTTCGCTAAGATGTGTTCTGTCCTTGTCAACGACAAACCTTCCTTGATTATATGCCAAAGAATTAAGGCCTTTTTGCACACTTTCACATAGGCCAATATCTTCCGGCTGTAGCACCTCATCTAAATACTTAATAGCCTCAGCAGAGGATTGATTTGGCTCTTCGCCCAAACCATGCCAATCTAATGTTTCTATGCAGTTATCAATACCGTCAGGATGCATTTGGAGCATACTAATATTGGACTCGCCTGGCATCACCCAAATTGTTAGATTAGGCCAAACAAACCATGCAGCATAGCCAAAAGTTTGCCCACCCTCAAAGTGATAAGCGGCACTGCTCTGATTGCTCGGTTTGTGTGAAATATGACTGGAGTAAAGCTTATAAGTTTTCGTTTCATAACTTGGCATATCAACTAAATCAACAAAATCGTGGTGTGCTGGGTGACAATGATAGCACTCTAGAAAGTTATCTATTAACACCTTCCAATTGGCTTTGACACTGTAATTGGTCTGGAACTGACATTGCACTTTATCCACATCGGGTGTGTACGATAGAATTTCCTCAGATAGGCCGTCATACAATTCTGTCATAGGCTTTGCGTCTAAATCAAGATTTACAAACAAAAAGCCTAAAAAGCTCTCCACCAAGACAGGTTTCAGATTGAAATAGGATGAATCAAAATCCTCCATGTCTTGAGTGTTTCTTGCACCTAAGAATTCTCCCTTATTACTATAACACCAAGCGTGGTACGGACAAACAATTGCTGGCGTATTGCCACTACCAGTCAACAACTGGTGTCCTCGATGAGCGCATACGTTATAAAAACCTCGAATCTCTGAATCGGATTCTTTAATAAGTACAATTTCTTGGCCATGAATAGAGCAGCAATAATAATCACCAGATTTGGATAAGTGTGATTGATGCGCAACATAAATCCAGTTACTCCAAAAAATATCCTTCTTTTCTTTGTCGGCAATTAGTGGGTCAATGTAGTATCGTGCAGCCATTGTGTAAGATTGAATCGGGTCGTTAGAAAATGGCATTTCCATAGGTTTTAACTCAATTGTGCTAGACATATTTACTCCTATTAGTTAATTTTCATAGTTGAAAGTTTACTGTTGAAGTATAATGTTGTCAAGGTTGAAAATCAATTATTAATTTATGGCAAGACCATCAGTAAAAAAAGAGCGTCACAAAGTTATCATGCTTGCATTTGCACAATGCATCGCTGAAAAGGGTTTGGATGCTACAAGTTTGGACGATATAGCTCGAAAAGTTCAAATGCATAGAAGTCTTGTGCGTCACTTCTCTGGTAACCGTGCCGATCTAATATGCCAAGTTACTGACTTTATCTCTAGCGAATTCGAGAGCATGTGGGTGGCACAAAAAGACCAAAACAAAGACGATAAAAGCGATGAGTGGCTACTGAAAACTCTCTTCAAAAACACTCCGGATAAAGAATACCAAGAACTTCTACCTGCTTTCTACTCACTTCTAGCTGTCGCTCATCGATATCCAGTGGTTAGTGAAAGATTAAAGCAGTGTTTTAATTTTTACGTTGATGGAATAACCAATGAGCTTGTATTACGGCACCCACTTTCAACTGAAGAAGAGTGTAGAGAAATATCCACAGGTGTGGTCGGAATATATTTTAACTGGGACAGCTTAAGAGGCTTGAATCTGGGTCAAGGAGTATCAAGTATCAACAGGAGAATTGTCAGAAAATTAATATCGATTCTTGATACCTAGAGAACCCATGTGACACACATTTACTTATCTAACAAGATTACATTTTCACCTGCCTTTCTATTTAATAAAATAGTTTACTTAATTTATAATTGATTGCGTCCCTGTCACACAATCCTGATTTATGAATTATCAAATCGTTCGCTCTAAACGCAAAACATTGAGCTTACAAATCAATCAAGAGGCGAAACTGGTCATTCGTGCACCACAACGCCTCTCGGAAAAGGACATTCAAGAATTTGTTATTGAAAAATCAAGCTGGATTGAGAGAAAACAACAGCAAGTCAAATCTCAACTTTGCGAAAAGTACCAGTTTGAAGAGGAGGAGATGTTTCTCTATTTAGGCAATAATTACCCTTTAACCATTGCTAGAGATAAATACGCTCTTTCATTTAATGGTGAAGCCTTTGAATTAGGCACTGATCACGGCGAAGCGTCGGCTATTTTTAAGGGGTGGTACAAGCAAAAATTTAGAGAGATTGCACTACCTCGAATTGACTACTTTGCCAATCGACACAATCTTAAATTTAATGATGTTCGACTTAAGGCGCAAAAAACCCTATGGGGCTCTTGCTCAAACAATAACAATTTAAATTTTAATTACTTACTGATAATGGCACCAATGAACGTCATTGATTACGTCATTGTTCATGAGTTGTCACATACGATTCACAAGAATCATTCGAGTGATTTTTGGAGACTGGTTGAAGCCATTCTGCCAGAATATAAATCGGCAAAGAAGTGGCTAAAAGATAATGGCCACAAACTGAAACGTCTGTAGCCCTTATCTAGGGCTCATTGTTAAGGACAATAAGCGAAAGTATTTATGCGTTAAACTTCTCGACAGCCTCTGCCATTGCTGCTTTCAATGTGCCCATCTCGGCCATTTCGATAATAATATCACCACCACCAACAAGCTCTGAATTGAAGTAAATTTGCGGGAAAGTTGGCCAATCGGCAAACTCTGGGAGATGCTGGAAAACTTCTTGATCTTCAAAGATGTTCACAAAGGCGAATTCAACTTCAGTTTCAGCTAACGTTTGTGATGCTCGCGCTGAGAAACCACACTGTGGAAACTGTGGTGTTCCTTTCATATAGATCACGATAGGTGAACTGTCCACTTGTTTTTGAATTTTTTCTAATACGTTCATTTTTTACTCCAAATATTTATTGCCGACTATTTCAGTCTAGTATTTAACCAATAGCCACTATTGTTGTTTAATGGCTTGTGAAATTGTGTATTTCTGTCCTTGTTTTAACTTTTTATAATTACCAAAAACAGATTTAAAATTGTTTTTAATAAAGTCTCTAAGGCCGTTGATGGTGACAAAGGTTATTGTACCGCCAGGCTTGAGTGCGTCGAGTGCATCATAGAGCATGATAGACAACTGCTCCCGACCCACTTTAGCAGGCACATTAGAGATGATTTGATCAAATTTAACATCGCTTGGAACTTGTGCAAACGCGTCAGAAAGGTAAGCCCTTGCGTTTGGTAATTTGTTTAGCTTTGCGTTAATGTTCGAGAGCTCGACCGCAACAAAATCTTTATCAATCATGTGCACTTCGCCATCGACACAATACTTTGCAAGAGCAAGACCAATAGGACCATAACCGCAACCCAAATCTAGGCAAACATCACTCGGTTCAGCGCTTATGTACTTCATCAACAACAAAGTGCCGTCATCGATTGCTCTGGGGCTAAAAACTCCCCAACGGGTATTAAAACGAATTTCATTATCCAGAAGATTGGCGCTAAATTTTAAGTCTTTTTTAAGGTTGGGTATATCGCCTCTCTGAAACATTAGGCTTTATTCTTATTCTTAGATTTTTTATTCAACACCTGAGTGGCGTCATCACCAATATGCGCTTCACCACGTGCACTGGCGAGCTGCATTTGCTTTTCTCTCTCACGGTAACGACTCACTTGATCGTCATCCTTGGTACCAAAACATCGTGGACAAGAAACGCCTTTTTCGTAGTGCTCATGGCCTTTATCTGCATCAGTAATTGGGTATCTGCAAGCGTGGCATTGATCATACTGTCCTCGCTCTAAATTGTGTTTAACGGCTACTCTATCATCAAAAACAAAACATTCGCCATTCCACAGACTGTCTTGCTCGTCAACTTCTTCGAGATATTTTAAAATACCACCATGCAAATGGTAAACGTCTTCAAAGCCTTGAGATTTTAAATAGGCAGTGGATTTTTCGCAACGAATGCCACCGGTACAAAACATCGCCACTTTTTTGTCGCGATATTGTTCTAAATTCTCTTTCGTGTAATTTGGAAATTCACGGAACGACTCAGTGTTCGGATTAATCGCCCCTTTAAAACTGCCGATTTCATATTCGTAATTATTGCGAGTATCTATCAAAACAACATCTGGATCGCTAATGAGAGCATTCCACTCACTCGGCGCAACATAAGTACCAACCGAAAAAGTTGGATCAATATCCACAACACCCAAAGTAACAATTTCCTTTTTAAGCTTTACTTTAAGCCTTTTGAACGGCATCTCCTCACTGTAAGAGAGTTTATGATCAATCGCACCCAGTCTTTCGTCTGCTGCGAGAAAAGCCAAAATCTTCTCAATAGCCGGCTGGGAACCGCAAATCGTACCATTAATACCCTCTCTCGCAAGCAAGATAGTGCCTCTCGCATCAACAGAAGCCATGCAGTCTTTTAAAGGCTGTTGCATTTTCTCGAAATCATCGAGTCGGGTAAACTTATAAAGGGCGCAAATTGTAATCATAATAAAGAGAGAATTATTTCAGCGCTCATTTTACTAGCGAAGGATAATTATATCAACTATTACATTTTTCTCTAAATATTCAATTCCTAGATGATTGTCACTAAATGCGACAAGTGTATAATAGTTTCTTTTGCTTGCAAAGCGCCACCTACCCAGCAATTTTAGATGCTATCAGACATTCAAACCCCCAGTGATATTAAGCAACTTGATTTTGATCAATTGCAACAACTTGCGGATGAAATTCGAGAATTTCTCATTGAAAGCATCAACAAGACGGGTGGTCATCTCGGCTCCAATTTAGGCACGATTGAATTAACTTTAGCACTGCATTATGTTTTCAATACGCCTGAGGATAGTTTTGTTTGGGATGTAGGCCACCAAGCTTACGCCCATAAGGTTCTCACCGGCAGAAAAGAGATGATGTCGACTCTCAGACAAAAAGACGGCCTATCTGGCTTTACCAAAAGAAGTGAAAGTGAGCACGATGCATTTGGCGCGGGTCATTCGTCAACCTCTATTAGTGCGGCACTTGGTTTTGCCCTCGCTAACAAGATTAATATAAAAAACAACACTGCAATTGCCATTATTGGAGACGGCGCCCTGACCGGTGGCATGGCTTTTGAAGCAATGAATCATGCGGGTGATGCGGACGCCAACTTACTCATTGTTCTAAATGATAACGACATGTCCATTTCCAAAAATGTCGGCGCTTTAAACAAATACCTAACGCGTCTCATTTCTGGAAAAGTGTATTCGACAATGAAGTCAACCTCTCTCAATCTTCTTAAGGGCTTACCGCGTTTGCAAGAGTTTGCCAAGCGCTCTGAGGAGCACCTCAAGGGAATGATTTTGCCAGGGACACTTTTTGAAGAACTGGGGATTGATTATTTTGGCCCTATTGATGGCCATGACTTACCAACGTTAATTAAAACTCTGCAAAATTTAAAGAATCAACCCAAGCCGAGACTTCTGCACATCATCACCACCAAGGGGCGAGGATTGGAGATGGCAGAAAAAGACCCAATCAAGTTTCACGGCATTGCACCACCTTCGAGTTCGAGCAATTCTTTTCCAAGCTACTCTCAAGTATTTGGGCGCTGGTTGTGTGACAAAGCGGCAAGCAGTGATCGATTAGTCGCAATAACGCCAGCAATGTGTGAAGGCTCTGGCATGGTTGAATTTTCAACAAGTTATCCGGAGCGTTATTTTGACGTTGCTATTGCCGAACAACACGCGGTGACTTTGGCAGGTGGAATGGCAATTCAAGGCCTCAAGCCAGTGGTAGCAATATATTCCACATTTCTACAACGTGGCTACGATCAATTTATTCACGACATTGCGTTGCAAAACTTAAACGTTATTTTTGCCATTGATCGTGCAGGCTTAGTCGGCGCTGACGGCTCAACACACGCCGGTGTATTTGATTTAAGCTTCTTGCGATGCATCCCAAATGTTGTCATTATGGCACCCAGCTCATCACTGGAAATGTACGAGCAATTGAATACCGCCTACTCACTTGACGGCCCAGTTTGTATTCGATTCCCTCGCGGAAAATCCGAAATTGAAAGCTATGTTACTGATACAATACAAGAAATAGGCAAAGCAAATGTTGTTAGAGAAGGTTTTGATGTGGCTATTTTGTCATTTGGCACAACGCTTTCTCAAGCACTCAAGGCCGGAGAAATTTTAGACGCTACGGTTGTTGATATGCGGTTTGTCAAACCACTGGATAAGGAGCTTATCAGTGAGTTGGCAAAATCTCACAAAAAGCTTATCTCTATCGAGGATAACGTCGTATCAGGTGGCGCTGGAAGTGCGGTTGCTGAGTTTATCCATAGCACTCAGCTAAATATCGCTCTCAATATTATTGGCCTACCAGATGAGTTTGGCGAGCACGGCTCTCAAGAAGAGTTATACGAACTGTACGGCTTAACTACTGACAATATTGTCAAATGTGCAAGAGGTGAATGAAACAGTTTTTAAATAAATTAAAACAACACGCGCCACACCGGTCAAAAGTTAACTTTGGTTGGCTGGATAAACACCTGCACGACCCCTGCCTGTGGAACTGGAACAGGAAATCAATCTCGAAAGCCTTTGCTGTTGGTCTTTTCTGCGCCTTTCTACCGATTCCTTTCCAAATGGTGGTGGCAGCCGGCCTAGCGGTTGCTTTTTCCGCCAACATCTTACTTTCAATCAGCCTTGTATGGGTCACCAACCCTATCACCATGGGGCCGATCTTCTACTTTACTTACAAGTTAGGTTGTATTATTCTGGATACTCGAATTGATCCATACTTTTCATTTTCTTGGGCTTATCTACGTGAAGTATTAAGCTCTGGATTGCCGGCGCTATTAGTGGGCTCTTTGATAGCGGCCTCCCTAAGTGCTATCATTGGCTATTCAGCCATCCAATGGCTGTATCGTCACAGGGTGGGCAAGCGTATTAAGCGCTGGAAGCGTCAGCGATTTGACGCCTAATATTAGCCTCTAACGTATCAACCAATGACTGATTGTCCACCTTACTGTGAGTTTGACCATTCACATAAAGCAGGTTTGGCGCACCACCAGTAACACCTACGGTTACCTCTTTAGCCTCACCTGGGCCGTTAACAACACAACCAATCACAGCCACATCAATCGGATGAGTAACATCCTCTAAGCGCGCCTCCAATTCATTAACAACCGAAATCACATCAAATTTTTGCCTTGAACACGAAGGACAAGCGATCAAATTTACGCCTTTTTGTCTAAGGTGGAGCGATTTGAGAATATCAAAACCCACCTTAACCTCATCAACCGGGTCGGAAGCAAGGGAGACTCTAATCGTGTCACCAATGCCTTCACTAAGCAACAAACCAAGCCCGATAGAAGATTTAACCGCACCGGAGCGAAACGAGCCCGCTTCGGTAATACCGAGATGCAGTGGATTATCAATTTGCGAGGCTAGTTGCTTATAAGCAAAAACCGTCATAAACACTTCAGAGGCTTTTAGGGAGATTTTGTAATTATCAAAATTCAGTCGATCAAGAATATCGATGTGCCTAAAGGCAGACTCCACCATTGCCTCAGGAGTGGGCTCTGTGTATTTTTTTTGTAAATCTTTCTCCAAAGAACCGGCGTTAACACCCACTCTGATAGGAATATTATGATCTTTTGCTGAGGCCACCACTTCTCTAACACGATCTTCTCTGCCAATATTGCCCGGATTAATGCGCAAACAATCGGCACCATATTCGGCTACCTTAAGTGCGATTTTGTAATCAAAGTGAATGTCGGTAATGAGTGGAATGCTGGCTTGTTTTTTAATTTCCTTAAAGGCTTCAGCGGCCTCCATGGTTGGCACAGAAACCCTAACAAGATCAGCGCCAGCTTTAGCGATAGCCTCAATTTGGGCGACAGTCGCCTTGACATCACAAGTGTCTGTATTGGTCATGCTTTGCACACTGATTGGCGCGTCGCCACCAATGGCAACATCGCCAACAAATATTTGTCGCGAGACTCTTCGTTTAATTGTATGAACTGGCTTCATAATTCTCTATTACTTCATCTAAGTTTTCACTGTTGGCTGGTTCGAATTCCACTGCAACTTCCGGAACACTTTCAATAACGATTATGACTGTCTCCTCTTCACTTTCAGGCGCACTAATAACAATCGAAGTGGACTGCATAGGTGAGCTACTATCCATATTATCAAGATAAAACCAGCCACCATAAGACGCTGTCAATATCAATAGCAGCAAAAAAAGCTTAAGCTTTATACGTTTTTTTCTCTTAGGGTAATAATCAATCCCGTCTAACATTCCTTCTACTCTTGTCCTGTACTTTTCCGGCCAGTTGACCGCAAGCGGCATCAACATCTTCGCCTCGAGTTCGACGCGTGGTTGTGCGAATACCAGATTTAAACAAAATATCTTGAAACTGATTTATTGTAACTTCTTTGGAGGTCTTATACTGAGTTTCTGGAAATGGATTAAACGGGATTAAGTTCACTTTTGCTGACACGCCTTGCAGTAATTTGGCCAATTTTTTGGCGTGCGCTTCGCTGTCATTGACGCCATCCAGCATCACGTATTCAAACAAAATATGGCGTTCTTGGGTGCCTGCGTTTAGGTAATACTGGCAAGCCTCCATTAACTGCTTAATCGGATATTTTTTGTTGATTGGCACCAACACGTCACGAAGTTCGTCGTCTGGAGCATGCAATGAAATTGCAAGACTAACCGATGTTGTGTCAGCCATACGATACAACGCCGGCACCACGCCAGATGAGGAGATTGTCACTCGCCTGCGAGACAGGCCAAAAGCCCAATCATCAAGCAACAAATCGCAAGTATCGTACACCGCACTTTCATTAAGCATCGGCTCGCCCATGCCCATAAAGACAACGTTGGAAATGCGCTTGCCTTTAGCAACAAGATAATTATGCGCAATCAATACTTGGGCAATAATCTCGTGACTTTTTAAATTACGATTAAAACCCTGAAAGCCCGTTGAACAAAAAGTACAGGCCAAGGCGCAGCCAACTTGTGAAGAGATACACAAAGTACCTCGATCTTTTTCAGGAATGTAGACTGTTTCGATGTGGTTATTTTCACCAAGATCGATAACCCACTTAATGACGCCATCGCTGGCATGATTTTGTGTGACAACGTTAGGCAATTCAAGAGTTGCTATGGTGAGCAATTTTTGCCTTAGGTCTTTGGACAAATTATGCATTTCATCAAAGTCACTCGCACCTTGATGGTAAATCCACTTCATGATTTGCTTTGTTCGGTACGGCTTTTCACCCAAGTCTGCGAAAAACTTATTCAGTTTGGATTGAGGAAGACCTAACAGGTTTTGCTTTTCTAGCATAAGCAAAAACAGCCGAGGGATCGGCTGTTTTTAATAGATTGGATATTAACGAGTTCTTGAACAAACACCATCGTCACCAAAGAAATATGCGATTTCAATCGCAGCGTTCTCAGCTGAGTCCGAACCATGACATGCGTTTTCATCAAGTGATTCTGCAAAATCAGCACGAATTGTACCTGCTGCTGCGTCTTTTGGATTTGTAGCACCCATAATTTCACGATGCTTAGCAACGGCATTCTCACCCTCTAAAACTTGAACCATTACTGGGCCTGAAGTCATGAATGAAACTAAGTCGTTATAGAAGGGGCGATCCTTGTGTACAGCGTAAAAACCACCCGCAAGATCAGCATCAAGATGAAGCATTTTAGCGCCCACAATTTTGAAGCCAGCAGCCTCAAAACGAGAGTAGATTTCACCGATTACATTCTTTGCAACAGCGTCAGGTTTGATGATTGATAAAGTGCGCTCCATGGCGTAACTCCAGTAGTTATAAAAAAGGCGGTATTTTACCATAAATGGCAACACTTTCTAAAACGCATAAAACAAAAAGGCGCCCTGAGGCACCTCCTTGTAAAAATTCAATATTGACCTACTGAACGGACTCTTTTAAAGTTTTACCCGCCTTAAAAGCAGCAACTTTAGTTGCAGGAATTGCAATAGAAGTGCCGGTTTGAGGGTTACGACCTGTGCGTGCTGCACGATCTCTCACCATAAAACTACCAAAACCCGTTAATTGTACACCGTCACCACCTGAAAGAGCTGATGTGATTGCGTTTGTTGTTGCGTTAAGTGCGCGAGCTGCGTCGGCTTTTGAAAGGTTTGCGCCTGAGGCAATGGCCTCGACCAGTTGTGCTTTGTTCATGTGCTTATCTCCAGAAGTTATTTAAAGAAGATTCAGCGCTAGAGGTGACATCTATTAAGGAGGTAAGATATCATGAAAAAAACATTTGTTTCGTCAACCCCACACGCCAAATCTTAAGATTATTATAAGTCAAAATAGTACGTAAATACATACTATTTATAAAGAAAATAATGCCGAATTTATAGGTGATATTGATACTTTTGAAGAAGAAAGTAGAAAAAACTAATGATTATTCTCTTTTAGGGCCCTTGCCTTATCTCTCTTCCAGTCCTTGTCTTTGATGTCTTGGCGCTTGTCGTGAGCCTTTTTTCCTTTAGCAACTCCGATTTCAAGCTTTACTTTTCCGCGCACCCAGTACAGTTTCAAAGGTACAACGGTTGCGCCTTTTTGGTTAATTTTGTCTCTCAATCTGTTGATTTCTAGCCTGTGTAAAAGCAATTTTCTTGTCCTGATTGGGTCAGGATTCACATGAGTGGACGCCGATATCAATGGAGAAATATGTGCACCAAACAAAAACAGCTCGTTGTTTTTCAAAATAACGTAGCTTTCTTTAATTTGCACCCTGTTATCTCTTAAGCTTTTTACCTCCCAACCCTCTAAACTGATTCCAGCCTCAAGACTTTGTTCGATAAAATAGTCGTGCCTTGCTTTTTTATTAAGAGCAATTGTATTGGAGTTATCTGTTTTTTTCTTTTTACTCATGGAGAGATCTTTGCATCATATTTCTAAAAGCGCTATTGTGCCCTACTCACCGCAGCAGATGTTCGCGCTTGTTAATGCTATTAACGACTATCCGCAATTTCTAAACTGGTGCTCAGGCGCCTCTATTTTAAATCAATCTGAGCGTCAGATTACTGCCTCGGTTGAGATTAATAAAGGTGGCTTTAAACAAAAATTTATCACCAAAAACACGCTGCGTGCTTTTGACTTGATTGAAATGGAATTACTCGACGGCCCTTTTAAAACACTCTCTGGACAATGGCGCTTTGAAGCCCTGGGTGATAATGCGGCAAAAGTAGCTTTAGAATTGCAATTTTCTTTTAAATCAAGGCTGATGGATATTGCACTATCATCAATCTTCACTCAAATCGCCAACTCTCAATTGGACGCTTTTATTATGCGCGCCAAACAGGTGTATGACTAAAATTATTGCCTTTAACAAGCCTTTTGGCACTTTATGTCAATTTAGCGGCGAGGGTAACACCCTAGCAAAATACATCGACATACCTAATATCTACCCCGCTGGCAGACTGGATAAAGACTCCGAAGGTTTGGTTATCCTTACCGATGACGGGAAACTGCAAAACCAAATCTCCAGCCCCAAATTTAACAAGCTGAAAATTTATGCAGTGCAAGTTGAGGGACTGATAAGTGATGATGCTATTCAACAACTGTCTTCTGGAGTCAGACTTAACGATGGCCCTACCAAGCCAGCCAAAGTGCGAATTATTACCGAACCAGAATGGTTATGGAGCAGGGTGCCAGCCATTAGACAACGTATTAATATTCCAACCTCGTGGATTGAGCTCTCAATCAGCGAAGGCCGAAATCGCCAAGTAAGAAGAATGACCGCGCATGTGGGCTTTCCAACACTTCGACTGATTCGCACACAAGTGGGTGAATGGCAACTAAACAACTTAGCACAAGGCTCTTATGTCGTTCTTTAAATTAGCTTACCAGGCATTAATGTGTAATGTTGTGGATGAAAAAGTTCAGCTCACGCACCAACTTTTCAATGAAATACTGAATCAAGATTTAATCACTGATAGTGCAACACCTGTTGAAACAATAACCACACCAGGTCGCCCCGAAAGACCCGAATTGGTTAGTTACCAAAACACGCCAAAACGAGATCGATCCGACCTTGGTATGATTAAAACCATCCACTCTATTTGCCATATTGAGTTTAACGCCATTAATTTAGCACTTGATGCGCTTTATCGCTTTCGAAAAATGCCCGATCAATACTACCGAGATTGGGCCAAGGTTTCACACGAAGAGGCACTACATTTCACCATGCTTAATGACTACCTTAAGGAGCTAAACTATCAATACGGCGACTTTGAGGCGCACAACGGCCTCTGGGAAATGACGGTTGAAACGGACTACGACGTGCTGGTGAGAATGGCTCTAGTGCCGAGAGTACTTGAAGCACGAGGCTTAGATGTCACCCCAAGTATTCAAACCAAATTCAAAAAATCAAAATTTTCTAAAATGGCAGAGATATTAGAAGTCATTTTCCAAGATGAAATTGGCCACGTAAAAATTGGTAATTATTGGTACAAGCATCTGTGCAAAGAGCGTGACCTTGAACCGATGGAGATATTTGATCGTCTCATTAAAAAACACGTGGGTAAAAGCTTGCGTGGGCCTTTTAATTGGGAGGCAAGGTTGCTTTCAGACTTTACTGAAGCCGAACTCAATTACCTAGAGCACGCTAATAGGGAACGTACTAACTAGCCTCATCCATAGCCTCGTTGGCAAGCAAATCAGCCATGTCATTGCCAGGATCATCACTGTGGCCTTTAACCCAATACCAAGTCACCTCAAAAGCTTGATTAAGCTCATCTAATTGCTTCCACAATTCAACGTTTTTTACCGGCTTTTTATTGGCGGTTTTCCAGCCCTTTAGCTTCCAACCACCAATCCAATCATTAATACCTTGAATAACGTATTTGGAATCGGTGTATAAGTCCACCGCAATATCTTTTGATTTGAGAGATTCGAGCGCTTTAATGGCTGCAGTCAACTCCATCTTATTATTAGTGGTGTCTTGCTCGGCGCCTTTGAGTTTTTTCTCTTTGCCTTTGTAGCGCAACCAAACACCCCAGCCACCTAAGCCTGGATTGCCGCGACAACCGCCATCGGTGTAAATTACTATCCTATCCATAAAATTTAATTGTCCAAATTCGTTTGAAACCAAAACTCTAATAAGGCCATATGCCAGAGCCGTGAGCCATTCAGTGCTGTCATATAATCCCTAGGGGAGTGGATCACTTTTTGAACATAACTTTGATTAAAAATACCACGATTAACGCAAGCGTTGGAGGTGAGTATATCAGACATAAACTCTAGAAATTCACCCTGAACATACTTCAATGCAGGCATAGGAAAATAGCCTTTTTTACGATCAATCACACTGTCCGGCAATAGCCCCCTTGAGATTTGTTTTAAGGGGTATTTACCCTCTTCTCTCATCTTCAACTGTGGCGGCAATTGTAACGCCCACTCCACCAACTTGGTGTCCATAAATGGCACGCGTGCCTCTAAACCCCAAGCCATTGTCATGTTGTCCACTCGCTTCACTGGGTCGTCAACAATTAAACGAGTGATGTCGGTACGAAACACTTTGTCCATAAAGGTCTCTGCACCCGATTTTAAGAACTCTTTATTGAGCCAGTCGTGAGTATGGTTTTCACCGTGATATTGTTTATTCACCGTATTCAGAAAATCTTCATGCGGTCTATCTACATAATGTTTGGAAAAACGACTAATGTCATCGCCCTGCTCGGCCGCCATTCTTGAATACCAAAAATAACCGGCAAATGCCTCGTCAGCACCTTGACCCGATAACACCACTTTAATATGTTTTGACACTTGCTCTGAGAGTAAGTAAAAAGCCACTGCATCTTGTCCCACCATGGGTTCGGCCATATTAGCCACAGCCTCTGATAGTCTTGGTAACACCTCTGCGTTACTGATGACGTATTTTTCATGTCGCGTATTGAATTTTTTTACAATTTGATCGGAGTACTCAAACTCACTGCCGGCTTCGTCATCGATGTCTTCAAAACCAATCGAAAATGTACGAATATCTTGATGTCCTGCCTCATGCAACAAACCAACCAATAGAGAGGAATCAAGACCACCAGAAAGCAACACACCAATAGGAACATCGGCGGCTTGCATTCTTTTCATTACAGCCTCGGTTAATAATTCGTGCGTTTTTTCAATGTATTCGCCATCGCTCAATTTTTCTATTGGACGCTGAGCTATTGGATTCCAGTAGGTTTTTTCGACAAATTTTCCATTTTTATTAATGGTAATTGTCGTTGCAGGTTTCACCTTGCGGATACCGCTGATAATCGTATTCGGTGCTGGCACAACGCCGTGAAGCGATAATTGCTGCTGCAGGGCAATCGGGTTAATGCTTTTGTCGATATTTTGAGTTAGCAACGCTTGCGTGTTGGAGGCAAAAGTAATTGCTTTATCGCTGAGACTGTAATAAAACGGCTTAATACCCATACGATCACGAGCAATAAATAATTGCTGCTTCGCTTGATCCCAAATCGCAAAGGCAAACATGCCGTCCAAATGCACGACACACTCCTCACCCCAGTGATGATAAGCCTTCAAAATAACCTCAGTATCCGAATGTGAGAAGAACTGATAACCCTTGTCAATCAGTTGTTGACGTAGAGCCTGGTAGTTATAAATCGTACCATTAAAAACCAATGTTAAGCCAAGTGCATCATCCACCATGGGCTGAGCGCCATGAGAAGAGAGGTCAATAACACTTAACCGTTGATGTCCAAAGCCGATACTACCCTTAATCCATTGGCCTTTTGAATCGGGTCCACGTCGGGCAATTTTAGCCATCATTGTACTTAAAGCGTCTGTTTTAACCCCTACACCATCAAAGCGTAACTGACCACAAATTCCGCACATATTTCATTCTTGATATAAAATGGTTTATTTTACAATTAATACTGATTTACCATGGCACAAACGCTCTACGACAAGCTAATGAGTGCGCATATCGTGCGCGAGCAAGACGGCGCTACTTTGATTTATATTGATCGCCAACTTATTCACGAAGTCACTTCGCCTCAAGCCTTCGAAGGTCTTGCGCTCGCCAATAGAAAACCTTGGCGAATAGAGGCTAATTTAGCCGTACCTGATCATAACGTACCAACCACTGAGCGCTCTAGCGGCGTGAGCGGTATTGAAGATCCAATCTCTAGACTGCAAGTTGAAACATTGGATAAAAATTGCGCAGAATTTGAAATCAATGAAATTCCAATGAATGACATTCGTCAAGGCATTGTTCATGTCATTGGGCCCGAGCAAGGGGCAACATTACCGGGTATGAGTATTGTTTGTGGCGACTCACACACCTCGACTCATGGCGCATTGGGAGCGATGGCTTTTGGTATTGGCACCTCGGAAGTCGAACATGTTTTGGCCACGGGCTGCCTATGGCAATCCAAAGCAAAAAATCTAAAAATTGAAGTCAATGGCGCGCTCAATCCGCACGTCAGCGCCAAGGATATTGCGCTCTATATTATTGGTCAAATTGGTACAGCAGGTGGTACAGGTTACGCCATTGAATTCTGTGGCTCCAGCATTGAGGATCTTTCTGTCGAAGGCAGAATGACACTGTGCAATATGGCGATTGAAGCCGGTGCACGAGTGGGCATGGTTGCCGTTGATCAAAAAACCGTTGATTACGTACAGGGCAAGCCATTTTCACCATCAGGCGACAACTGGACAAAAGCCGTTGATTACTGGCAAACTCTACACAGTGACGAAGGTGCATTTTTTGACAAAAGCATTATTATTAACGCAAGCGATATCGAGCTACAAGTAACTTGGGGAACTTCCCCAGAAATGGTGATTGACATTAATGGCTCAGTACCCGATCCAAGCAAGGAGTCCGACCCTGTGAAAGCAGAAAGTATTCGCAACGCACTAAGCTATATTCACTTAGAACCAAACACGCCCATCAAATCGGTCGAAATTGATAAAGTCTTTATCGGCTCTTGCACCAATTCTCGTATCGAAGATTTACGCGCAGCGGCTGCTGTTGCTAAGGGCAAAAAAATAGCCAACAACGTTAAATTAGCGTTGGTTGTGCCGGGCTCTGGTCTGATCAAAAAACAAGCGGAGGAAGAAGGGCTTGATACCATTTTTACCGATGCAGGTTTTGAGTGGCGTGAGCCAGGATGTTCGATGTGTCTAGCAATGAACGCCGACAAACTTGAAGTGGGTGAGCGCTGTGCAAGCACTTCCAATAGAAACTTTGAGGGTCGTCAAGGTCAGGGCTCTTTCACTCACTTGGTAAGCCCTGCATTAGCTGCAGCAAGTGCTATCGCCGGCCATTTTTCTGGAGTCAACTGATGCAAGCATTTACTACAATAAACTCCATTGCAGCGCCCCTTGATCGTGCCAATATTGACACCGATGCCATCATTCCAAAGCAGTTTTTAAAATCGATTAAACGTTCGGGCTTTGGCCCCAATCTTTTTGACGAATGGCGCTATCTCGATCACGGCGAAGTTGGTATGGACAATTCAAAACGCCCATTAAATCCTGACTTCGTACTGAACAACCCTAAATACGCAGGTGCGCAAATTTTACTTGCTCGAGAAAACTTTGGCTGTGGCTCATCACGTGAACATGCCCCTTGGGCGCTTGAAGACTTTGGCTTTAAAGCAATTATCGCACCAAGTTTTGCTGATATTTTTTATAACAATTGTTTTAAAAATGGCATTCTACCGATTGTATTAAGTCATGGTGTTGTTGATGCTTTGTTCGCTTATAAAGGTGAGATTGGTGTCGATTTAGAGAGTCAATGCGTTACCACTAGCGCGAACACCTACTCTTTCGAAGTCGACGCAGAGCGTAAAAGAAGACTGCTTAACGGTCTCGATGATATCGCCCTAACGCTTCAATATGAAGACGACATTCGTCACTTTGAAGTCAAGCATTTCAAGCGGCATCCCTGGTTATGATTGCACAGCTTAGCGGTCAAATTTTAAGCAAGAACCCACCGGAAGTTGTGGTGGAAGTGGCCGGTATCGGCTACGAAATACTCTGCCCAATGTCGACTTTTTACCAACTCGGTGATACCGGTGGCAATGTGTTGCTCTACACTCATTTAAGCATTAAAGAGGATTCTCACACACTGTTTGGTTTTATCACTAAAGACGAGAAAATTCTTTTTAGGGAGCTTATCCGAGTCAATGGCGTTGGCCCTAAGGTTGCACTTGCTATTCTCTCGCATTTAACTGTAGGCTCTCTCGTTGAATGCATTAGCAATGAAGACGCTGATCTCTTAGCAAAAACCCCAGGAATCGGCAAAAAGACCGCTTTAAAACTGATTGTTGAGCTTCAAGATAGGCTGAATAAGGTTGAATTTTCAAGCGGCGTTATGACGACTGCAGGCGTTGTTCAAAACAACAATAATCCTAATACCAAAAAAGCGTTAGAAGCTTTGCAGTCATTAGGCTTTAAAGCAAAAGAAGCGAATAATATGATTACCGCTATTGAAGATCAAACCCTCTCTACCGAAGAGCTAATCCGCCAAGCACTGAAAAATAAATAAAGCCTAACCTGCTTTACTAAGTCGCTTCTCTTTAATTTTGCCCATCCAATTAATGAAGTCGTAATTCATCGAATACAAACACGGCAAAAGGATTAACGTCATCACCGTACCAAATAACAGGCCATAACCTAGCGCCAAAACCATAGGCTGCAATAAGTAGTCCACACCACCAATGCCGTACGCTAAAGGCAGTACGCCGGCCAATGTTGTTAAGCTTGTCAGCACAACAGCGCGCAAACGATCTTTAGATCCTTTGGCAATCCAGGAAAAGGCATTTTCAGTCAGCGATTTCTTAGCCTTAATATAATTCAGATGACTAACCATCACCAGAGAATCATTGACAATCACACCGATTAACGCCAAACAACCCATAACTGCGAAAAAGCTGAGTGTTTCGCCGTGTAAATAGAACGCCCAAATCACACCAATCAATGAGAATGGAATGCTGGAAATAACCAACATTGGCTGCGACCAAGAATTAAATAACAACATCAACAGCAGAAACACACCAAAGATTGACATAATGAAAGCATTGACGAAGCTGTTCATTGATTCATCCATTTCCTTTGCGCCACCCTCGCTAATTAAGCGCACTTCAGGGTAATTATTAGCCATATCTAGCTGCTCTATTACCACCTCCATTATTCCTTGCGGTGTGGCCACACCATCCTCTACGCTAGCAGTAATTGACACCGAACGCTCGCCATCGAAATGATTAAGGTCGGGCTCGCCAGCAATCTCTCGAATCGTTGAAAACTGACTCATCGGAATCAACTTGCCTTGGTTGTTCATCACCTTAGTTTCGGTAATAAACACTTCAGAGTAATCTTTTTCACCCAAATAAATTCGGACACTGGTTTCTTTTTCATCGAAGCGAACATTGGTTACATCAAGGCCGGAATAAATAAGTCTCAAATGCCTGTACACCTGCATATAGTCAACACCAAGTTCTGACATAACATCAAAATCCAATACCGTTTCGATGCGCGCTTTGCCGGCTTTATCGTTACGTTCGATACTGTCTACACCGTCAAAAGAGTCTAATATATCCGCAACAGCATTGGCAGCAGCTAACCGTTGCGCATTATTGCTACTGACAAGGTTAATTTCTAAATCTTCACCGGTTGGCGGACCCGGCCTTTCAACGTTAAAATGAACTTCAATGCCTTCTATTTTTTCCACTTGGGCATATATCAATTCAACAATCTCTTGGGCGCCCCGCTCTCGATCGCTAGATGGAGTCAGAGAAATAGTAATTTCAGCCTGATTGGTAAACCAGCTACCGATATCGCTAGTTAGGTAATTCAAATCATCGCCAGCTTGCTCAATAATAACACCCTCAACCTGTGCAACCAGCCCCTCTGTATAGCTCGATGAACTGCCTGTCGGCGCCTCCATAAATCCGTGTATTGCATCAGAACCTTGCGAAGGAAATAAGGTAAATGGCATATACACAATAGCGAACCAAAGCGAAAACCCAAATAAAGCACTAAAAAATGCCACAACCCAATAGCGCCAAGCAAGTATTTTGACTAACATATTCTCAAACCAACTCTCAAATGGCTGAAACCAAGTTTTTTGTTTTTCTGATTTAATGCTAGCTAAGTGCGCAGGAAGTGCCAAACTAACCTCTAGAAACGAAAAAGTCAACGCAAAAATCACCACGATTGGAATTAAGTAAATAAACTTACCCATCGTTCCCGTCATCAAGAACATGGATGACATTGCCAATATCGATGTTAGAATGGTGGTGATAACCGGCATAATCACGCGCTTAAAACCAGTAACAACGTTCTCATAAAGGTTATTACCTTTCACCTTGTAATGGTGAATGCTCTCAGCAATGATAATACTGTCATCAACCACAATACCCAATACCAAAATCATTGCCGCTAGAGAGACCAAATTAATAGTCTCTCCTGCCAAGCCAAGAAGTGCCACTGTACCCAGTAGACTCACAGGCAAGCTCACAGCTACCCAAATAGCGGTCTTGAATGAAAGAAAAACACCAAGAACTATCAACACCAGAACCAAACCAACAATGCCGTTTTTAGTAACAATATCAAGACGATTTCTAACAACTTCGGACTGGTCGTGAGTGAAGAAAATGCGCAACTCTTGCGGGTAAGTTTTTTGCAACTCCTCAACTTTTGCTCTTAGCAAATCCACCGTTCGAATGACGTCAGCGTGTTTTTGTTTTTTGATACTTAGGACAAAGCCTTTGGTGCCGTTAACCCTAATGATATCGGTCTCTCTAGCATTACCTCTAACAACATTGGCAATGTCTTTAACCCTGACAACAGGGCCACCAAATACCGACTTGATAACAACATTTTCTATTTCGGAGATGTCTTGATATTCGGTCAAAATAACAATGTTTTTACGCTGATCTCCGGCATTATTATCGCCCACAGTAAAGCGCGCGTTACGACTCGAAATTGCATTTCTGACTTGGTCAGCAGATATTTGGTATTGATTTAATTTGTCGGCATTAAGGCGGATTTGCAACTCTTTATCCAAATAGCCCTTCTTATCCACTTTGGCCACACCCTTAATAACGGAGAGGTGTTTTTCTAGTTCATCAGTAATACCTTTGGCTTGCTCATAATCAATCTGTGAGCCATCGATATTAATTTGAAGGATAGGAAATTGTGCTGTATTCCAGTCAATCACCCTTGGATCATCAACTTCATCCGGCAACGATAAACCACTCATTGCGCTTCGGATATCAGCCTTTAATGTTTGAACGTCGTCGATTTCTTGTGACAATTGCACAATAACACTGGACACTCCCTCTCTAGAAGAGGAGGTAAAACTGTCTATGCCGTCAAGGTTTTGGAGTGCACTCTCAACAACATCGGTCACCCCTTTTTCCACATCCTCAGGAGATGCGCTCGGGTAACCGGTGGTGATGCTCATGATTTCGAAATCCACAGCCGGAAACATATCACGACGAATTTCTTGCAAAGTTAGCAAGCCCACAGCAATTACCGAAAAGGTAAAGACTAGAGCAAACTTTTTTTGACGAGCAAAAAAATTAAGAAAAGACTCCATAAAGACTCCGAATTGACGTTACTCTAATGTTACATAAAAAACGTCAAAAAGCATCTTATTTAAGCACTTTTAGCGCGTTTTCTTTGGTTTTCTGTTAGCAATCTTTTACGAATACGAATGCTGTTCGGTGTTACCTCGACCAACTCATCGTCATCAATAAATTCTAACGCTTGCTCAAGGTCTAATTTAATTGCAGGCGTTAAGGCAACAGCTTCATCCGTTCCCGAGGCGCGAACATTGGTTAACTGTTTACCCTTCATCACGTTAATAACTAAATCTTTATCACGTGTATGAATACCAACCACCATGCCTTCATAAATATCAACACTAGGTCCAATGAAAAACTTGCCACTTTTTTGCAGATTAAAAATCGCGTAAGCAACTGATTTTCCCTGATTCATAGAGATGAGTGAACCATTGCTTCTTTGGCCGATCTTTCCTTCTTTTTCAGGGCGGTATGAATCAAAAGTTGAGTACATTAAACCAGTGCCCGTTGTTGCTGTTAAGAATTCAGTTCTAAAACCAATCAGACCACGAGCAGGGATAAGAAAGTCAAGCTTCACACGACCCTTGCCATCCGGCACCATGTTCGATAACTCCGCCTTACGCTCGCCTAATCTTTCCATAACGGTGCCTTGGTGTTGAGATTCAACATCCACTGTAAGGTCTTCAAAAGGCTCACAAATGACGCCATCAATTTCTTTTAAGATAACTTGAGGTCTGCCGACGCCAAGCTCAAAACCTTCACGGCGCATGGTTTCAATTAAAATGGATAAATGCAATTCGCCACGACCAGAAACAATAAATTCTGAAGGATCACCGGTATTTTCAACTCTTAAAGCAACGTTATAGATAAGCTCTTTATCTAGGCGATCGCGTACGTTCCTTGAAGTAATGTATTTACCATCAAGACCAGCAAAAGGTGAGTCGTTAACTTTAAATGCCATACTTACTGTAGGCTCATCAACGCTCAATGCAGGCAATGGATCAATCACATTTGAATCGCAAATAGTATCTGAAATCGAAATATTCTCAACACCCACAACACCAACAATATCGCCAGCATTTGCACTATTTACATCAATACGCTCCAATCCGTTAAAGCCCAACAGTTGTGCAATTTTAACGTTACGTTTTGAACCATCAGGTTTAACTAATGTTGCTTGCATGCCTTTTTTAGCAACACCACGCGTGATACGGCCAATACCAATCGCACCCACAAAAGAAGAATAATCAAGAGCGGTTATTTGCATTTGCAGCGCGCCTTTAACATCCACATCAGGTGAAGGTACATTTTTAACAATTGTCTCAAACATTGGCGTCATATTGCCTTCACGAGCGCTGTCGTCTTCAGAGGCATAGCCACCCAAAGCAGAGGCGTAAATGACTGGGAAATCCAATTGCTCTTCAGTTGCATCCAGTTGATCAAAAAGATCAAATACTTGATCGATAACCCAGTCCGGTCTGGCGGCCGGTCTATCAATCTTATTAATAACAACAATAGGGTTTAGGCCTTGCTCAAAAGCTTTTTTCGTTACAAAACGTGTTTGTGGCATTGGACCATCAACCGCATCAACTAATAGCAAAACACTGTCTACCATAGATAGTACGCGCTCAACCTCACCACCAAAGTCGGCGTGTCCCGGTGTATCGACAATATTAATACGGTACTCACCCCACTTAATCGCTGTATTTTTTGAGCTAATAGTAATACCACGTTCTTTTTCAAGATCGTTGGAGTCCATCATTCTATCTGTTGCTTGAAAACGATCATCAAACGTATCCGATTGCGAGAGTAATTTATCAACTAGAGTGGTCTTACCGTGGTCAACGTGGGCAATAATAGCAACATTTCTTAATTTATCAGTCATTTGTGGGATCTATGTAAAATTTGAGCACTATTATCCCGTATATCCAGAACATTGCTTGAACTAAATTAAAGATCTCTAAAAATAAATTGATCAACGTCTAGCCCTATAAAATACAAGGATTCAATAGTAAAACTCTGCGCATGGCAAAAAAAGGCAGCTCTGGTCGCTGGATGGAAGAGCATAAGAATGACGAATATGTAAAAAAGGCACAAAAAGAAGGCTATCGGTGTCGTGCCGTCTATAAGCTAATCGAGGTGATTGAGAAGGATAAGATTATCCGCAACGGTGATAAAGTACTGGATTTAGGCGCTGCGCCTGGCGGCTGGTCACAAGTTGCGATTAAATCTGTTGGCGCCAAAGGTCAAGTTATTGCGAGCGATATATTAGATATTGAAGAGATTCCCGGGGTTGATTTTCTCCAGGGTGATTTCACTGAAAACGATGTTTATGACGCCCTTTTGGAATTAACCAAAGGCGAAAAAATGAATGTTGTGCTTTCTGATATGGCACCAAATATGAGCGGACACTTATCTGTAGACCAACCTAAGTCGATGTACTTGGCTGAATTAGCCATGGATATGGCCATCAAAATACTGACAAAAAACGGCCACTTCTTTGTCAAAGTTTTCCAAGGAGATGGTTTTGACGCCTACGTTAAAAGCGCTAGAGCTGCATTTAAGAAAGTCACTATTCGCAAACCAAAATCCTCGCGCCCAAGATCTAAAGAAGTATATCTGTTAGCAAGTCAGCTAAAATAGCGCCCTATGCAAAATTTCAACCAGATTCAATCTCTAATGCAGGCCGATTTAGCGAAAACGGATGAGATTTTAATCGACCGACTAAACTCAGACGTCGCTCTCATTAATCAAATGAGTCACTACATTATTTCGTCTGGTGGAAAACGCTTACGCCCTTTATTGCTATTGCTTTGCGCCCGCGCAACAAGCTATCAAGGCGAGCATCATCACGCCATGGCCGTGGTTATTGAATTGATTCATACTGCAACGCTTTTGCACGATGATGTAGTTGATGAGTCAACAACACGACGTGGTCAAGAAACTGCTAACGAATTATGGGGCAATGCACCCAGCGTGTTGGTCGGTGATTTTCTCTATTCTCGTGCTTTTGAAATTATGGTCGAGCCCGATTCAATGGCCATTATGCGACTGCTTTCGCAGGCAACAAACAACATCGCCCAAGGTGAAGTGTTGCAACTGCTTAATATTAAAAATGCGAACGTAACTCAAGAACAATATTTCGCTGTTATTAAGCGCAAAACGGCTTGTTTGTTTGAAGCAGCCTGCAAAATTGGTGGTATGCTTTCAAACACCTCAAGTGAAACCATTGAGGCACTTGGCAAGTTTGGCCTTCACTTAGGTAATGCGTTTCAAATTATTGACGACGTGTTGGATTACGAATCCGACTCGGCAACCATGGGTAAAGAAGTCGGGGACGACCTTGCAGAGGGAAAAACCACTTTACCAATGATCTACGCCCTGGAGCAAACGTCTGGCGCAGAACACGACTTACTTAAAAGTGCTATTGAAAATGCCGACACCTCTCACATTGATGACATTATTGTCATCCTTGTTCGCGTCAAAGCATTTGACTTTACTCGCAGCGTGGCAGAAAATGAGTCACGGGAAGCATTGAATGCTTTAAACACCTTGCCAGAATCCGATTATCGCTCTGCACTAAGTCTCCTTTGCGAGCTGTCGTTAAAACGCACCTCGTAAATTCAGCATGCTAACTGAGGCGCTTAAAGCTGAAATTCGCGCTTCATTTGAGGCAGCTAAAACACAACTTCCAGGCTATAACAATCGCTCTTCGCAAAATCGAATGATGGCGGAAATAGCCAAAACCTTGACTGGCGAATACCCCAATTCAAACCCGATTCTTTGCGTCGAAGCGCCGACGGGTACTGGCAAAACGATGGCATACTTGATTGCCACCTTACCCATTGCAAAAGCAAATGATAAAAAATTAGTGATTGCCAGTGCAAACGTTGCCCTGCAAGAACAATTGCTTTTTAAAGATATTGTTGAGGCGCAAAAATATTCAACGGTAAGTTTTGATTACGCGCTTGCTAAAGGTCGCTCTCGTTACGTTTGTGTTCGCAATTTAATCAATCTCACGGAAGACACCACGGACACTCAATCGTTGTTTGAAGACAGTTTGCTTTGGGATGCGCCTCCGAGCAAAAACCAAATGGATCAACTCAACGAGATGACCGAAGATTACACTTCCAACCGCTGGAATGGCGAAATAGACGATTTAGAAACACCGCCCGAGTCTTCGTTATGGCAAAAAGCCGCTTGTAACCGTTTTACTTGTACGGCCAAAAACTGTGAGTTTTATAACGACTGCGCGTTCTTTAAAGCACGAAAAAAAGTTGCACAAGCGGATGTCATTATTGCTAATCATGATCTTGTTTTGGCGGATATTTTTAGCGGGAATTCGATTCTTCCAGATGTTGAGGATTGTATTTTTGTCTTCGATGAAGCGCATCACTTCGCCCCAAAAGCATTGTCTCATTTTTCGCAAAGCACCAGTCTTGACTTTATCAAAACATCGACTCGTCAAGCTCAAAGTGCGATGGATCAAATATGTAAAATCACCCAACAAGACAGTATTGATAGCAGGATTGAGACAATTGACACCCTACTATCAGAGTTGAATGCACCCTTATCTGAACTTGATTACTCTGATGATATTCATCTATTTGGCTTGGCAGGTGTTGATGGCGAAATCATCAATAGCACCAAAAACTTAGCCTCAAGCTTGAGTGCCGCCTATGCTGACTTTTCTGAGAAAAAAGACGACTGGCAGGCTTTTTGCAAAATCAACCATCAAGATCAGGCAACGGTTGATAATTTAAACAATATTATTGGCCAAAACGAGCAAAACCTATCTTCTATCGTCTCGCTACTAGGTGCATTCACACAAAGCAGCAACCAGGATAAACCACCACCAAGTCATTGGATTGAAAAATCCCTCATGGCCAATAAAAAAACTAATTATCACCTAAATTCTGCAAAAATTGACGTCTCCAATCATCTGGATGCTCTTATTTGGTCTAAAGCGGCTGGCGTTGTTCTCACATCAGCAACACTCACCGCGCTCGGTAGTTTTGGTCGCCTAAACCAACAATTGGGCTTGCAAGAAAAAGACAATCAATATTTACGTCTAGCCTCGCCTTTTGATCATAAATCGGTTGATTTTATTGTTGCTAAAATGAAATCGAATCCAACCCAAGCCTTTGAGCACACGCAAGAGTTGGGCAAAGAGCTTAAAAAGCGCATCGATCACACGCAAGGTACACTGGTAATTTTTGCTTCAAATAAACAAATGCAGCTGGTGGCTGACCTTGTTGAGCAGTCCTTAGACTGCTCGCTCCTAATTCAAGGCGAGTACAGTAAAAAACGCATTCTTGAAAAGCACATTGAGCTGCGCAAAAAAGGCAAAGGCAGTGTTATTTTTGGGCTTGATAGCTTCGCCGAAGGTGTGGATTTAAAAGGTGACAATCTCAACCACGTGATGATTGCCAAACTGCGCTTTAGCGTACCCACCTCACCGATTGAAAAAACCACTCAATCGTATCTCGAGTCTCTGAATCGCAATCCATTTATGGAAATCGCCCTACCGGATGCATCCCTGCGCCTCATTCAAGCTTGCGGCCGACTCATCAGGACTGAGGCCGATACTGGTACAATTACGATTTTTGACAATCGCCTAACCACTAAATTCTACGGCAAACAATTACTCAGTGCCTTACCTGGATACAATATCGTCATTGAGAAATAAAAGTATTTTGAGAAAATGGGGAAAGCCGGACTTTCCTCAATTAAGTTTTAAAGTCTATTTTAATAATTTGCGAAATTTTTATAAAAGCAAATAAAACCCTCTTCAAAAATTTAAGAAATTTTTTCTTTAGGTCTTGTCACCTTTTTACTTGCCATAAAAGGTAACCGAAAAAAGACACCCTGCAAATCAATAGCTAAATATTACAATTGTTTATTGCACTATATTTTGGGAACTCACTACGTTCAAACAACCAAATATGGCCACTTCATTGCACAAAGTATTATTTGTATTGTCTTGCAAAGGGGTAAGTCAAAGACCTCAGTGGATTGACCACTGTGTTTTTGATAAAAGTGATAAACGGGTTGCACCTTCTTTCTTAATTACTTATTTCCTTTTGCACGATTGTGTGTTTTACACAGCATCTGACATAAATAATCTCCACTTTTATTGGGTTCTCTTTGATATTTTCAAAGTGATATTGACGACTATACCCCTGTGATGATAAATAGTATCAATTTGAGCCTAAAAAAGGAACAAATAATAATTTTGGATTATTTTATATTGAATTTAGTGCACTACTCCAATCCAAGTTTTTCCCTTATAAAGGCATTGCGGAAAACGCCTTTCGGATCAAATTGATGGCAAACATTTCGGAATTCAGAAATCTCTGGATACAGCTGATTGACTTGCTCGCCAGTCTGAGGAAACCACTTTCCCCAATGTATTCGCGCACCAAAGAGCTCAAACATGCTGTTTGCAAGAAATGTTGCTAATGCATAAAAGTCATCTCGCGGTTCAACGTAAGTGATAAAACTGATTGCGTACCAATCTTCGGAACCTCCAGATGCCATTGATATAAGGGTGTCGTCTGGCAGTATCCTACGAAAACAAACCGGATAGTGATGAGTGAATTTACCCCTAATACTTTCCAGTGAATCAAGCAACTCGGTTTTCTGCAATTTCTCATGCGTCGAAATAGATAGCTTATGGTTAGCATCATCTGCGAACTTCAAGATATCAGCAACAAAACTTGCCGCCTCTGAAACCTTTGGTCTTGTCACAAACAACTCAATTTCCAAATGCCTAAACAACTCGTGCTCCATAACAAGGGCGTGATCGCTTCGATCGATCACCACCCAGCGCGGGGAAATTAAAGAAGGCGCAACTCTACGAAAAAAGAAATGTATTAATTTTTTGCTTTTCAGTATTGAAGCAAACAACTTCAATGTCAGATGCATCCCTAAATCGATTACAAGAAACCAGTACACCCGATACACACCAGCTAGACCATGACGACGACACTCGTTGGAAACAACTCGCTCCTGGGCAAGAAATAACCAAGAATGTGGCATGAGGAAAAATTGCTGCAGGGGTGCTTGTTTTTCAAGAACAAGGACCTCTTCTATGGTCTGACAAAATGTGGCCTTTTCCTGAACAAAATATTGCGGTATACAAGGCAGTGTTATTTCAGCTATGACACCCAAACAACCCAAAGAGCAACGAGCTGCTTGCAACTCGACACCATCATTAACGTCTGCAACTTGTGCGACATTTTCATCACCTTTAAAGCAAGCCACTCTGAGCGACTCAATATAATGGGAAAGGCTGTGCTTTCCAGAGCCGTGCGTACCTGTCGCAGTTGCGCCCGCAATAGTTTGCTCAGTAATAAGGCCCAAGGACGGAATAGTCAACCCCTGCTTGTTTAGCGCTTTTAATAGATGTTTAATTTGGCAGCCAGCCCCAACCTTTACGCGTGTCTCACCATTCCTCTTAAAAACTTCAACGTGATTAAAATGACACATATCAATCAGGACCTCGTCAGTTTTGACTAGGTTGCTCCATGAGTGTAATGAGCCAACAACTCGAATCTTGCCATCTTTGTGCCGTTGGAGAATATCAAGCAATTCGAATTCATTGTTCGGCGAATAAAAATACTTGGGTTTAAAGTTTAAATTTCGTCCGAAATTCTGTATTAATTCAGCTGATTTCTTCAAGGAAGGAGAATGGCGTATTGTTCGTTAATTCCAAGAATCATACCAGCATTACAAAATATACAACTCTGCATTGTGTGCTTAAACCTTTTGGGTAATAATTTAATCGCGTGCGCCATAACCTAATAGAAAAACTGAAAAATTTCGTCAATATCAAAAATTTATCAGATGAATTAATTTCAACCTAGTTTCCATAATAATTAACCTATCACCAAGTTGATGGGTTAAGATAGCGCCTGAATTTTCAAAAGAATAAAGGAGAAAAAATGGATTTAGATGCAAATTTGATAGCGCCAGCACTGGGTGTTTTAGGGCTGCTTATCGTAATAGTTATCTATCAATGGATTAGAAAACAACCTGGCGGTAGTGGAAAAGTACAAAAAATTGGCAAACAAATCCACATTGGTGCAAATGCATTCATGGCTCGTGAATATAAAATGCTTGGCATTTTTTCTGCCGTTTTATTGATATTAATATATATCTTCTTGGGTTGGATGAGTGCACTTTGTTTCGTTGTTGGTGCTGTATCTTCTGCAACAGCAGGCTACATCGGCATGAACACAGCAACCATTGCCAACGTTAGAACAACCCAAGCTGCACACGATCACGGTAGTGCTGCTGCACTTAAAGTAGCCTTCTTTGGTGGCTCTGTGATGGGCTTGTCTGTTGCTGCACTCGGCCTATTGGGCTTAGGTGGCTTGTATTACTTCTTCGGTGAAACCCACTCAGAGGCGCTGCACGGTTTTGCAATGGGTGCCTCTGTTGTTGCGCTATTCTCTCGTATTGGCGGCGGCATCTTTACCAAAAGTGCTGATATTGGTGCTGACTTGGTCGGTAAATTAGAAGCTGGTATCCCAGAAGATGATCCGCGAAATCCCGGCGTTATTGCGGACAACGTAGGTGACAACGTAGGTGATATTGCTGGCATGGGTTCAGATATTTTTGAATCCTACTGCGGCTCGATGATTGCAACGATTGCCATTGCTGCAACTATCGCAGGTGACAAGTTACTTGATCTTGGTGGCAATCAATCGGAGCTAATGTTCTTGCCATTAGCGCTTGCATCGTTAGGGCTAATTTGCTCAATTGTTGGCATTCTTGTAGTGAAAATGTCTTCCAACAAATCACCAGAATCCGCCCTTAGAACAGGCACGATCGGTTCAGCTGTTTTATTTATTATTACTTCGTACTTTTTAATCGACAAACTGGATGTTGTTAACGACATTTGGGCTGCGGTACTGATGGGTAGCGTTGGTGGTATTATCATCGGTCTTGTGACTGAATACTACACCGCTGGCAAGCCCATTAGAGATATTGCGGCAGCTGGTGAAACAGGCGCAGCAACGGTAATGATTAAAGGTTTGGCAATCGGCATGCAATCGGTTGTTCTGCCGATATTTATGATTTGTCTAATTATCTATGTCGCTAACGCTTATGTTGGGCTTTACGG
Organism: Candidatus Thioglobus sp.; assembly: GCA_012959965.1. GTDB lineage: Bacteria > Pseudomonadota > Gammaproteobacteria > PS1 > Pseudothioglobaceae > Pseudothioglobus. Next base: position 82,264 of record DUCF01000036.1, read on the forward strand.
TGTTGGTATCGCCGCTATTGGTATGCTGGCAACAGTTGGCATGACAATGGCAATTGATGCTTACGGTCCGATTGCTGACAATGCTGGTGGTATCGCTGAAATGGCAGGACTTGGTGAAGAGACTCGTAAAATTACTGACTCACTAGATGAGCTTGGCAACACAACTGCAGCTATCGGTAAAGGCTTTGCGATTGGTGCTGCGGCACTTGCAGCCCTTGCGATTATCACGGCTTACGTTGAGACTGTCAGTGCCAATATCGAAGGCTTTGCTCTCAACCTAAACAGCGCTGAAGTGTTAATTGGTTTATTTATTGGTGGCACGATTCCTTTCTTAATTTCTGCCATTACAATGACAGCGGTAGGTGATTCTGCATTTGAAATGATTAGGGAAATCAGAAGGCAATTTCGCGAAATTCCTGGCCTATTAGAAGGCACTGCAGAACCCGATACAGCAAAATGTGTGGATATTGCAACAACAGCCGCTTTGAAGAAAATGATTCTTCCAGGTATTATTGCCGTTGCAGCGCCTGTTGTGGTTGGTTTTGTTATCGGCCCAATAGCACTCGGTGGCATGCTTGCTGGCGCTTTGCTTGGTTGTGTACTAATGGCGCTGATGATGGCTAATGCAGGTGGTGCTTGGGACAATGCTAAGAAGCATGTTGAGAAGGGAAACTTTGGCGGCAAAGGATCGGACACTCACACTGCTACTGTTGTTGGTGATACAGTGGGTGACCCATTCAAGGACACTTCTGGCCCAGCGATGAACATTCTTATTAATGTGATGGCGATTGTAAGTTTGGTGATTGCGCCTTTACTAACATAACCACATCCCAGCTCCGTCAATGGCGGGGCTGGAATAACCCAGTTTGATAATTCAATCAGACGCCCACAAACAAAGAACCAATTATCCTTTCAAATAAGGTGTGTTTAGTAGCGCCAGAACGCCTTGTGAAAGAGTGCAATTAGAGTCAACACTTCTAAGCGACCAAATAGCATTGAAGCACTGAGAATCCACTTGGAGCTATCGTTAAGAGAGCCATAATTTTGCGCAACTTCGCCCAATCCCGGGCCCAAGTTATTCATTGTTGCCGCAGTCGCGGAAAAAGAGCTGACTTGATCCATTCCGGTAAACATTAGTAAAATCAAAATCAATACAAAAGAGATTGTGTAGAGGGAGAAAAAACCCAATACAGATACAAGCGTTTTCTCACCAATTGTTGAGCGATTAAGTTTGACGTTAATCTGTGCATTGGGGTGAATAAACTGCTTAATCTCCTTCATGCCCAATCTAAACATCAATAACACCCTAACCACTTTAATGCCACCACCGGTTGAACCCACACAAGCACCAACAAAGCTCACCATTATCAAAAAGACTGGCGCAGCATTAGGCCATTGGCTAAAGTTTTGTGAGGCGAAACCTGTTGTGGTAGCCATTGAAACAGTCTGAAACAAGCTGTGTCTCAAGGTCGTCCAAAAACTTTGGTATTCATTGTTGAAATTTAACACGCTCAAAATAATAAGCACGGAAACAAGCAACACAACAACGTAGGCTTTAAGTTCAGAGTCTTTCCAATAATCAACGAGAGAGCGGTTATTCCAGGCAACAAAATGCAGTGAGAAATTAATACCTGCTAAAAACATAAATACGATTGCCACCGATTCTATAAAGGCAGAATCAAAATAACCGATCGAGGCATCGTGGGTAGAAAATCCACCAATTGCCACTGTTGAAAAACTGTGACCAACAGCGTCAAATAAGCTCATACCCGAGAGAAAGTACGCCAAGGCACACAAGACTGTTAAAGAGACATAAATCTTCCATAAGGCGATCGCTGTTTGCCTTAATTTAGGTGTTAACCGGTCTTTTGATATGCCACTGGATTCTGCATGATACAGCTCCATTCCTCCAACGCCAAGTAGTGGGAGGATGGCCACTGCAAGAACAATAATTCCCATACCACCCAGCCATTGCAGCTGCTGTCGATAATACAATATAGCCCTGGGTAGCTCGTCAAGACCACTAAGTACAGTCGCACCCGTGGTTGTCAAACCGGACATGGATTCAAAAAATGCCGCCGAAAAACTTAAACCGGGAATGGCGTCAGTCAAAAGAAACGGCAGGGTAGCAAAAAGAGACAGAACCACCCAAAAGCAGACCACAATCAGCACGCCTTCTCTTAAACGGAAATCCTGTTTGATGGACATAAATGGGTACCACATAAAAAAACCACCCATTAGAGTTATGCCAAAAGACAAAGAGAATGTCGCAAATTCCTTACCATCGCCGCTGATAAAGTCGATCAAAATTGGGGGAATCTGGGTGAAGCTGAATACCATCAGTAATATTCCAATGGTTTTTGAAACGACGCTTAATTGCATTTTAAATCACCAATAAAGAAATTCATATTTTGCTAATCATTCTCTGAGAATAACGACTCAACTTGGTGAATTTTTCTAACATCCGTCAACATGATCAGCACATGATCGCCTTGTGCGATTACCAGTTTTTTAGATGCCATTAACAAATCACTGTCTCGAACAACTGCACCAATAACAACACCTTCTGGTAATTCCAAGTCTTTAATTCTTCTGCCAACCACTTTTGAGCTCTTTTCATCGCCATGAACAGCAATTTCAATTGCCTCGGCTTTGCCGTGCTGCAATGAATGAACCTTCATTGTGTCACCCTTTCTAAGGTGTGAGAGAATGTCACTTACAGTAATTTGATCAGGCGAGACAATCATGTCCACCTCCTCACTCTGCTCCGCCAATGAAGCGTAAACATCGCGTTTAATTAAGGCAATTGTTTTGTGCGCACCCAGTCGTTTTGCCAAAATTGAGACAATAACATTCACTTCATCAGAGTCCGTTAACGCGAGAAATAGATCGGTATTTTCAATGCCTTCTTCTAATAACAACTCTTCATCAGAGGCGCTGCCTTGTAAGACTAAGGTGTGATTTAGATGATCGGCAAGCTCTTTTGCTCTTTCTTCATCAAGCTCAATAAGACGAACGTTGTGCTTTTTCTCAAGGAGTTTGGCCACACTAAAACCAATGTTACCGCCACCCGCAATAAAGATTTTTTGATAGCCTCTATCAACACGACGAAACTCTTTTAAAACCTTGGCGATGTATTTCTTTTTAGCAATAAAGTAAACGTGATCACCTTCGCGAATAACAGTATCACTATTGACTAATAAGACCTTGCCATTTCGATAAAGACTGAAAATTCTCACCTTTGCATCAGGCAAGTGATGTTCTAACTCTCTGATTGGCCTGTTAACAATTGGTGTGCCAATGTAAGCGCGGGTTTCAATCAGCTGCACCAATCCATTTTCAAAATCAAACACCTCAGAGGCGCCCGGTTGATCCACAATGCCTTTAATGTAGTCGGTAATCAGGTTTTCTGGCGTAATAAGGAAGTCAATCGGCACGGCCGATTGAGAAAATAACTCAGGCCTATGCAAGTATTCTGTCGTGCGTATTCTGGCAATCTTTGTTTTAACGTTGTACAGCGTGAACGCCATACGACAAGCAACCATGTTGGATTCATCAGATTTCATCACCGAAATCACCATGTCCATGGTTTTAATACCCGCTTTTTCAAGTATGCTTGGGTAAGCCCCATGACCGACAACAGTTTTAACGTCCAGGTGTCTTTGAAGCAGGGTCAACTTATCTTCTTTTTGATCAATAATGGAAACGTCATTAGCACTATCGGCACTCAGATATTTTGCAAGTGTTGAGCCTACTTGACCCGCACCAAGGATTAGAATTTTCATCTTTTATCAATCCCTAAGTCTTTGAGCTTTCGATACAAAGTTGTCCTCTCTAAGCCAGCCTTTTCTGCGACAACAGCAATATTATTATCATGCAATGCTAGATGGTGCAATAAATATTGTTTTTCAAATAGATTGCGAGCTTCTTTTAATTTTAGAGAGAAGTCAATTCCACTCACCTCTTGATTCGACTCAGCAGGCGCTTGTCGCGTTAATATGTTGCGAACAATCGGCAGTAAATCATGTAAAGGTTTCTTTAAAAAATCAATAGCACCCAGTTTGAGCGCTCTTACAATATCACTAGGTTCCGCATGCCCAGACATCATCACAATCGGGGTATCAAAACCGGCATTAATCCACTCATCTAAAAGCGACATGCCATCTTGACCGGGCATCCAAACATCCATCAAAACCAAATCAAACTCATGACCAACAATCATTGCCTTGGCCTCAGACGCACCACTGGCGATTACTGCGTGGTAATTCACATCCCCAAGAATATCTTTAATGATCTCAGTATTCTCTTTCTCATCATCAATAATTAAAATTCTACCGAGATAGTTATCTTCACCCATTTCGACTCCTTGTGCCGTCAATTATACTAAATTCAATTGTTATCCTTGCACCATGAGGCTCAATATTGCTCGCATGTATTTGCCCATCATGTTGCTCAATAATATTCTGAGAAATGGCAAGACCCAGTCCGCTGCCTTTTGTTTTAGTCGTTATATAAGGCTCGAAAACCCGGTCAACAATTTCACCGGGAAAGCCATCGCCATCGTCAGTCACTGTAAGCCTAATAATGTTTTCATTGGCTCGGTAGCGAGTGCGAATTACAATATTTAATCGTTTTTTCTCTCGACTCGCCTCAGTGGCGTTTTTAATCAAATTAATCAAAACACGAGAGATACCATCGCCGTCAAGTTGTAATTCTGGCAGGTCACCACTCAAGTCTAAATCAATTCTGACGCCTTCTTGAGCATCATAAAGAGACACAGCTTTGTTCACTAACGTATTAAGCGAGAAAGGAATTCTTTGAATTTCAGGCGTATTGGCATAATTAGCAAACGCGCTAACCATGGCATCCATAGAGGCCACTTGATCAATAATTGTACTGGTGGTCTTGTCAATAATTCCCGAATCTTTCTCGCCAAGCTTACCCAAGAATAGATTTCTTAGTCGCTGAGCAGAAAGCAGAATAGGTGTTAACGGGTTTTTGATTTCATGGGCCATTCTGACGGCGACCTCACCCCAGGCTGCCTTTTTCTGAGCTCGATTTAGCTTAGAGATGTCATTAACCATGATGACATAACCCAAAGCGTTGTCTTCAACATCAAGGGAGGCACCTTGGCAATAAATCAATCGATACCTATCTGGCAATGTTAATTCAATTTCCCCAGCCCATTCGGTCATGCCTTTATCAATATTAGCCGCAACGTAAGAGAACAATGGCTTCAGATAATCATAAATCTCAGTAATGCTATCGTAGGATTGGCCAACAAAAATCTTTTCATTATCAATTTGCAGCATCTTGCCAATCACAGGGTTAATCAACTGAATGGTCTTATCTGGGTTCAGAGCAATAACGCCAAAAGAGTATTTTAAAATAGTCTCTAAATACAAATTATGGGTGTCGAGCCCTTCTCTAGAAAGCTTTATTCGTCGACTCATTTCGTTGAAATGAAGAATCAATTCATGCAAATCTGTGTTCTTGGGGTCGTGCTGAATTTCAACGTCGTAGTTACCCGCAGCAATCTCCCGAGTAGCCAAAGATAAATTATGCATCGGTCGCATAAGTTGATCAATCATCCTCAAAACAACAAGTAATGCGGTTAAAACCGCCAAAAGCACGGTTGAGGAAAAGTCAGCCATAAAGCGGTTTTGGATTATCGACGAGGTCAGTGTAAATTTAGCTTTTTTAGCGGCATCCCTAAACACTGCCATTCTTTGAGTTAGGCTGGTAATACTTGCATCCGCTGAATAATGCACTATCAAGGTGTGGCTGCCAATAGAGGCTGTAGAGCCTTCCTCGTTACATCCCAGCTCAGAAATAGCTGATGCAAGCATAATCATTTGCTCATCATAAAGCTTTAAATTGCACGCCCAACCGTCCTTAACGAGCAATTCAAGCACAAATTTTATTTGCATCATTGACGTCCTTGGCACATCGAAATATTTAACAACATGAGCAATGTTAAGCGTTCGATCAAAGTAATATTTATTGACAATGCCGTTGGTACCTCTATATAGCTCATCAACTTCACCTGCAACTAACAAATTAAATTTGTCAAAACCATCTTCAGCTTTGTTTAAATTATCACGAATAGACTCAAATGAGAAAAAGTAAAAAGAGAGCACAGGAAGCAAAACCAAGACAGGAATGACCTTAACCAAAGACCAAGTAAACTTAGAGCCGATAACGTCCTGGTCAGTGTTTTGCTTTAATCGGCGCATATTGAGCACAAGAAAATACAACGCCGCAAAGCTCATGACAACATTAAAACCAACCAATACCAAGTACCATTCGTCGATTAATTCTGGCGAAAGACCCAAGTAAAACATTCCTGCAAAAGAGGTAAGAAAAACAGCAACCCAGAACACAGCTGGCGGTGATCTCTCTAGGGACGGCGCTTGATCTAACAGCATAAATTAATTCAATACTTTGAAAATGCCCCGATTATCTCATAAATGAATTCTTGCTAACGCAAGTTGTTGCTAAAATACAACAAATGAATTAAATTGACTATTTTGATACAAACCCAAGAACAACTTCAGAGCTATCTTAGCTCTATTGAGAATGAAAATTCTCTCGGCATCGATACAGAATTTCGTCGAATCGACACCTACTACCCAAAACTTTGTTTGGTTCAAATCTCAACGGCCAATAGTGCCGAATGTATTGATGTTTTGTCTATCCCGGACTTGAGTCCGCTTTTTGACAAACTTTACAGAGATGAAACCGTATGGATTGTCCATTCTGCCCGTCAAGATATTGAGGCTTTTTATCTCTTATCCGGACAACTTCCAAACAACCTGTTTGATACACAAATTGCTGCGGCTTTGGTTAATTTACCTTTGCAAGTGTCGTACCAAGCACTGACAGAGAAATTTGAAGGTGTTTACCTTGAAAAAGCGCATGCGCGTTTTGATTGGACAAGACGGCCTTTGCCAGACGACGTAATAGAGTACGCCCTTAATGATGTGCGCTACTTACTACCCCTATTTGAAAAGCTGCAAGCTCAACTTAACAGTAGTGGAAAACTTGATTGGCTGAGCGAAGAAACTAACGCTCTATTAAATACAGAATTATACGACATCCCAATTAAAAAAATATTTCAGAAAATAAAAGGAATATCACGATTAAACAGCAAATACCATAAGCTCGCCTTTCAACTCTGTGCGTGGCGGGAAGATACCGCCAAAAGAAAAGATAAGCCAAGAAAATGGATTATGTCAGATGAAAAACTGCTTGATTACGCTTGCAATAAACTAACTCTTTCATCAAAAAGTGAAAAAACATTCAACGCATTTGTTGACTCAATCGACATTTTTTTCAAATCAAATACAATAAGTGGCAATCAAAAACCCCTTAATAAAACTGAAAAAAATAGCAAAAATACACTCCAAGAGCGTATCAATAATATCGCAACAGCGTATAATTTGCCGCCGGAACTCATGATCACAAGCAAGTCACTGACAAGGTATATTCGCGGTGATTTAAATGTGTCGTTATGTCGAGGCTGGAGAGCCAAATTATTCAACAAGGAAAACTAAATGCAAAATAGCTTAAAGCCTGTAACTGCAGGGAACTTACCAGATGAAATCAATGTTATTATTGAAATCCCCGCCAATTCATCACCTGTTAAATACGAAATCGATAAGGACACAGGCGCTATGTTTGTCGATCGCTTTATTTCAACGCCAATGTTCTACCCATGTAATTATGGCTTCGTCCCTGAAACGCTCTCAGACGACGGCGACCCGGCTGATGTTTTGGTTATTACCCCTTACCCATTAATTCACGATTCTGTTATTGTTGCGCGCCCAATCGGTGTTCTTAAAATGACCGACGAAGCAGGCGAAGATGCAAAAATTCTTGCAGTGCCAATCGACAAATTATGTCGCTCATACCACGGCATCCGCTGTATTGACGATGTTGATGTTGCGCTAAAAGATCAAATTGAGCATTTCTTTAAATATTACAAAGACCTCGACGAAGGAAAATGGGTAACGATTGAAGGTTGGGGTGATGCAGCATCCGCCAAGAAAGAGCTTGTGGCTGCATTTGACAATTATCGAAACAAATAGCTTTAGAATTATTGCGGGTGAATTTCGCGGCAGGAAGTTTCATTTTCCTGACGCGGAGGGCCTGCGCCCTACCAGCGGAAGAATTCGCGAAACCCTATTTAATTGGTTGCAATTCGACATTTTCGACAAGAGTGTTCTTGACCCATTCACCGGCAGTGGCGCACTTAGTCTTGAAGCACTTTCAAGAGGTGCAAAAACGGTTTATTCGATAGAAAAAAACGACACTGTTTTTAAACAGCTTCAAATTAATTTTGGGCTGCACCCTATCGAAAAATTCACCCTCGTTAAAGACGATGCGCTTTCACATTTAAAGAAAGTAAGTACAAAGCCTTTTGACTTGATTTTTCTAGACCCGCCCTTTGCCAAAGAAATTCTTCCACAAACACTCAAGCTAATTTCTAATAATGGCTACATCAACTCTAATAGTAAAATCTATATAGAGTCAGAGTTTCAAATAACCCATGACAATCTAAGTGCACTGGGTGGTTATCGCTATAATATAGCCAAACAAAAAAAATCTGGCAATGTTCATTATTGTTTGATTAGTCTTGGAGAGTGATGAAAAAAATTGCAATTTACCCCGGATCTTTTGATCCCATCACCAGCGGCCACGTTGATTTGATTCATCGTGCCAGCCGATTATTCGATGAGGTTATTGTTGCCATCACCCAAAATGTTAATAAAAATAGTTTCTTAAGTATTGATGAGCGTATCGAAGCGGTCAACACTTCGATTGCAGCACTTAATAATGTACGAGTGTTGAGATTTGACTCTTTGTTGGTCGATTTTGCTAGAGATCATAATGCACAAGTTATCATCCGCGGCCTTCGCGCTGTTTCTGACTTTGAGTATGAGTTTCAATTAAGCGGCATGAACAAGCGCCTCAACCCCAACATTGAAACCTTGTTTATGACCCCTTCTGAAGAGTTTGCCAATATCTCCTCATCACTGGTTCGAGAAATCCTATCTCTTGGTGGTGATATCAGTCTTTTCGTGCCAGAGTGCGTGGAATCCATCTTAGGGCGACATAAGTCAAAATAATTAGTTCCAGCCTTGAAATAAGATATAACGCCCCTACATAGGCTTTATATCAAACACAAGGAGTAACTAAAAATGTCGAAAATTATTGGTATTGATCTAGGTACAACAAATTCATGCGTTGCCGTTATGGACGGTGGTACAGTCAAAATTATTGAAAACTCTGAAGGCGATCGCACAACCCCTTCAATTATTGCCTACCCTAAAAATTCAGAAGAAATCTTAGTAGGGCAGCCAGCCAAAAGACAGGCTGTAACAAATCCTGAAAACACACTTTACGCCATCAAGCGCCTTATTGGTCGTCGCTTTGAAGAAGATGCCGTACAAAAAGACATTGACTTAGTGCCTTACAAAATTGTCAAAGCAGACAACGGTGACGCCTGGGTAGAGGTTAAAGGCAAAAAAATGGCCGCACCTGAAATTTCAGCCCGTGTCATTCAAAAAATGAAGCAAACTGCTGAAGACTACTTAGGTCACGAAGTGACTGAAGCAGTTATTACAGTGCCCGCTTACTTTAACGACTCTCAACGTCAAGCAACGAAAGATGCCGGAAAAATTGCAGGTCTAGAAGTAAAAAGAATTATCAACGAACCAACAGCGGCGGCTCTTGCCTACGGTGTTGACAAAGGTGCTGGCGACAAGAAAGTAGCTGTTTACGACTTAGGTGGTGGCACATTTGATGTTTCTATTATTGAAATGGAAGATATCGACGGTGAAAAGCATTTTGAAGTATTGTCAACCAATGGCGATACATTCTTAGGCGGTGAAGATTTCGACCAACGCATTATCAACTTCCTAGTTGAGGAGTTCAAAAAAGAGCAAGGTGTTAACTTGGCAAATGACCCAATGGCACTACAACGTTTAAAAGAAGCTGCAGAAAAAGCTAAGATCGAACTTTCTTCTTCTGAGCAAACAGACGTTAACTTGCCTTACGTTACAGCTGATGCCTCAGGTCCTAAGCACTTAAACATTAAAATCACTCGTGCAAAGCTAGAATCTCTAGTTGAAGATTTACTTAAGCGCTCTATCGAGCCGTGTAAGGTTGCCTTAAAAGATGCCGGTCTTACAAGTGCTGATATTGATGAAGTTATTATGGTTGGTGGTCAAACCCGTATGCCTAAAGTGCAGCAAATGGTGCAAGACTTCTTCGGTAAAGAGCCCAAGAGAGATATCAATCCAGATGAAGCAGTGGCCATGGGTGCTGCAATTCAGGGTGGTGTACTGTCTGGTGATGTCACCGACGTCCTTCTTCTTGATGTAACTCCACTTTCTCTAGGTATTGAGACAATGGGCGGGATCATGACAAAACTGATTGAGAAAAATACAACCATTCCAACTAACGCTTCACAAGTATTCTCAACTGCAGCGGATAACCAGTCTGCAGTAACGGTTCATGTATTACAAGGCGAGCGTGAAGTAGCAAACGCTAACAAATCTCTTGGTCAATTCAACCTTGAAGGTATTGCAGCTGCACCGAAAGGACAGCCACAAATTGAAGTTACATTAGATATTGACTCTGACGGTATTTTGAATGTTTCTGCCAAAGACAAAAACACCGGCAAAGAGCAGTCAATCACGATCAAAGCATCAAGCGGCCTTTCAGATGAAGAAGTCGACAAGATGATTAAAGACGCTGAAGCACACGCTGAAGAAGACAAGAAATTTCAAGAGCTGGTAACAACTCGTAACATGGCAGATTCATTGGTTCACTCGACTAAGCAAACACTTGAAGAACTTAAAGACGATGTTTCAGACGATGAAAAATCTGCGATTGAAGCGGCAGTTAGTGAGCTTGAAGAAACCATCAAAGGCGATGACAAAGAGGCGATTGACGCTCAAGTTCAAAATCTGAGTGAAAAAGCCCAAGTGTTAGCCCAAAAAGCACAGGAAAAAGCCGGTGCAGAAACGGCTGAAGCAGGTCAAGCAACAGCAGATGATGTAGTCGATGCAGACTTTGAAGAAGTAAAAGAAGACAAGTAACAAACAAGCATCTACAAACACAAAACCTCCCTTGAATTTATTCACGGGAGGTTTCTTAATAAAAGGGACTCATGTCACAACGAGATTATTACGAAGTTCTAGGCGTCGATAAAAGCGCAGATGAGGCAAAGGTAAAAAAAGCTTATAAGCGCTTAGCAATGAAATTTCATCCAGATCGAAATGCCGATGATAAAGCCAGTGCTGAGACAAAATTCAAAGAAGTTCGTAAAGCTTACGATATTATCTCAGATCCTCAAAAGCGGCAAGCTTATGATCAATTTGGGCACGCAGGCGTAGAACAAGGCGCTGGTGGCAATCCATTTGGTGGTGGTGGCAATCCATTTGGTGGTGGTGGATTTGGTGACATTTTTGGTGATATTTTTGGCGGCGGCCGCTCAACACCAGACAATAGAGGTTCAGACCTACGCTACGATTTAGAAATCGACCTCACTCAAGCCGTCAAAGGTGATACTGTTAAAATCAGAGTCACTAAAAACGATGGCTGTGACACTTGTGATGGCTCGGGCGCAAAACCCGGCACTTCTGTTAAGACGTGCGGTACTTGCCATGGTTCTGGTCAAGTGCAAGTTCAACAAGGATTTTTTGCGGTGCAAAGACCTTGCCATCAATGCAATGGTGCCGGTGAACAAATTGAATCTCCCTGCGGCACTTGCCGTGGCCAGGGCGTGGTTAGAAAGCAAAAAACACTTTCTGTTAAAATTCCTGCCGGTGTTGATACTGGCAATAGGATTCGTCTTAGTGGTGAAGGTGAAGCTGGCTTACGCGGTGGCCAAACAGGAGATCTTTATGTACAGATTCATGTCGTAGAGCATGATATCTTTCAACGAGAAGGTAACGACCTTTATTGCGAAGTACCCATTGATTTCGCAACGTCAGCGCTTGGTGGTTCTATCGAAGTACCAACCCTTGATGGCAAACTAAAAATCAACATCCCTGCTGGCACCCAATCAGCCAAGTTATTTCGCCTGAGAGGAAAAGGTGTACCAGCCATTAGGCATGGAGGCACGGGAGACTTACTCTGCCAGGTAAAAATTGAAACTCCAGTCAATCTAACAAGTAAGCAAAAAGAGCTATTAAAGGAGTTCTCAGTTTCATGTGGTGAAAAACAACACCCAGAATCTAACTCCTTCTTTGGTAAAATGAGATCTTTCTTTGAGTAAACCCAAAACGCTAAAATGATTATTGCAAAAATTAAGGCCCGTGAAATCCTAGACTCTCGTGGCAACCCTACTATTGAAGCCGATGTAATTCTAAACAATGGTGTAATCGGCAGCGCTATGGTGCCTTCTGGTGCCTCAACTGGTCAACGCGAAGCCTTAGAACTAAGAGACGGCGATAAAAGCCGCTACCTCGGCAAAGGCGTATTAAAAGCAGTTGGTTTTGTTAATAACGAACTTAACGCAGCCCTTGCTGGCATGGACGTTAGTGACCAAAAAGCAATTGATAACAAGATGATTGAACTTGATGGCACGGACACCAAGTCAAACCTAGGTGCAAACTCTATTCTAGCGGTCTCTCTGGCGTGTGCACACGCCAAGGCAAATGCCAACGGCGAGTCACTATTTGCTTCGTTTGATTTCTCAGATCAATACAGACTTCCAGTTCCAATGATGAATATCATCAACGGTGGTGAGCACGCCGACAACAGTGTTGATATACAAGAATTTATGATTATCCCTGCGGGCGCACCAAGTTTTAGAGAGGCATTGAGATATGGCGCCGAAGTGTTCCATCATTTAAAAGCCGTACTTAGCCAAAGAGGCCTTAATACTGCGGTGGGTGATGAAGGTGGTTTTGCCCCGGATCTTGGCTCAAATGAAGAAGCTATTACAGTTATCTTGGAGGCAATTGAAAATGCCGGCTACACAGCTGGAAAAGACATTTTTATCGCTATTGATGCTGCTAGTTCTGAATTTTACGCCAACGGCACCTACAACCTAACATCGGAAAATGTATCACTAAGCAGTGAAGAGTTTGTTGACTATTTAGCAGACTGGGTTGAGAAATACCCACTAATTTCCATCGAAGACGGCATGGATGAAAATGACTGGCATGGCTGGGACCTACTCACGCAAAAACTTGCAGATAAAGTGCAGTTAGTCGGCGATGACTTATTCGTAACTAACAGTAAAATCCTAAAGAGAGGTGTCGATGAGAATATTGCCAACTCAATTCTGATTAAAGTGAATCAAATCGGCACGCTGACAGAAACATTTGAAGCAATGAAAATGGCGATGGATGCAGGCTACACATGTGTCATGTCACACAGAAGTGGTGAAACCGAAGACACAACAATTGCCGACCTATCTGTTGCAACAAGCTGTGGTCAGATAAAAACTGGCTCTTTGTCACGCTCTGATAGGCTGGCCAAATACAACCGCCTACTAAGAATTGAAGAAGAGTTAGGCGAAAATGCGATCTACCCAGGTCTTGACGCTTTCAAACACTAAAAAAAAGCTTAACAATATTTTATACCTTAGGGTATAAAATATTGTTTATTAAACCTTAAGGTCAACTGATTGGAATCACTTTCAACGTTTTGGCTGAGTGTTTTACTTTTTACTTTAATACTCGCCTCAGCCTTTTTCTCTAGTACCGAAACCTCAATGATGGCGATTAATCGCTATCGTCTCAAGGCGCTTAGCGCCAAAAACAACCCGCGAGCAAAAAGAGTTGAAAGACTTTTAAATGATGTTGATCATTTAATTGGCGCCATTCTATTAGGTAATAACTTTGTCAATATCTTGGCTGCCAGTGTCACCACTATTCTTGCAATCAAGCTGTGGGGTAACGGCTCAGTCATTATTGCCTCTCTAGCACTCACTTTTGTGATTTTAATATTTGCGGAAACCACGCCGAAAACCTTCGCCGCCAAAAACCCTGAAAAAATAGCCTTACCAGCAGCCATTGTTATTGAGGCACTGATCAAGGTTTTTAATCCAGTTATTTGGCTAATATCCAAGATCTCGCAATTTATCCTTAAGCCTTTTGGTCTTCAAAAGAGCAATGCTGAGAATATCAGCGCTGAAGAGCTAAGAATGGCGGTGCTTGACGCCAAGCCAATGGTTGCAAGCCATTATCAAAAAATGCTACTTAATATTATTGACCTTGAAAAGGTCAAAGCTGAAGATATTATGGTTCCGCATCATGAGTTTATCAGCGTCGACATCAATAATGAGGATGAGCTTTTCGAGCAATTCAAACGCATTCAGCACACCCGTCTGCTTATTTTTGACGGCACGGAAGATAACATTATTGGCACCATTCACATGAGGGATATAACCAACCTTTACGCCAAAGATGAAATCAATCTTGATGCCATCAAAGCACTAATCCGTACGCCTTATTTTATTCCTGAAGGTACACGACTATCGCTTCAATTAGAGCACTTTAAAACCCAAAAAAGGCGTTTGGGTTTAGTGGTAGATGAATACGGGGAGGTTCTCGGGCTGCTTGCACTAGAAGACATTCTGGAAGAAATTGTTGGTCAATTTACATCCAACCAAAGTGAAATTATCGAAGAAATCAGCTTACAAGAAGATGGTAGTTATTTGATTGACCCTCGAGTCAGTATTCGCGAACTTAACGTAGCTCTGAATATTAACTTACAACACGATGAGGCAAACACCCTTAACGGTCTTATTCTCGAACAACTACAATGCCTACCTCAGTCAAGCCTCAGTCTTAAGATTGACAAGTTGATTGTTGAAATATTGCAAGTCTCTAAACAAGGAGTAAAACTAGTACGAATCACCAAAACAACAAAGTAGTTAAAGTACCGATTGTCCCATTTTTAGACTTCGTGACTCTGACAATTCCATTTTCGGCGCACCCTCTGGCAATAGCAATATGACGGTTGATCCCATATTAAATCGCCCCATCTCCTCACCCTTCTTAAGCTTGATATCCTTGGTACTGTAGTCATACTCTTTGATCGATCTTGTATAAGGCGGTGTAATTTTTCCCTGCCATACAACATCCATTGAGCCAACCATAATCGCACCGACCAGAATAAAAACCACTTCACCAAAAGCCGTTTCGAAGTAACACACCAAACGCTCATTTCGAGCAAATAGGCCAGCAACATTCTCAGCAGTTTTTTGATTCACTGAGAATAAATCACCGGGGATATATTTCATCGATTTAAGCTTGCCAGCAAAAGGCATGTGAATACGATGGTAATCTTTTGGTGATAAGTAAATCGTCGCAAACTGGCCATCTTCAAACTGCTTTGAAGATTCATCGGCCAACAGTTGTTGCACTGAATAATGATGACCTTTAGCTTGCAGTATTTGTGAAGATTTAATATCACCGGCCTGAGAGACAACACCGTCAACGGGTGAAACGATCTCTGCATTGGCTATTGTTCTGACAGTGGACTTTAAACTGCGCGTAAAAAAATCGTTTATATGGCAATAATCCTCAATTCTTTCTCTTTCCGCTTCTGCTAGATTGACGCCGTATTTTTTAACAAACCAACGCAAAAAATTGTTTTTCAGCCAAACAATTTCGATTCTTGCGAATCGATGCATACACTTTGACAGCATATGCTGCGGAATTAAATACTGCAGGAAGACCATCAAGCAAGCTTCGAGACAATAAAGTCCGCTGCTTCGCCATAAATCACTTCAATTTTCTCAGGTGCGTTGCGTGCTTTATATTCCACATTGCCATTATCGGCATGTGTGTCACTGATAACCATTCGATGGGGGATGCCTAAAAGTTCAGAATCGGCAAACATAATACCCGGTCTTTCTTTACGGTTATCAAGCAGCACCTCTATGCCTTTATCCAAACATTGCTGATAGAGATCATCCGCCAAGGTTTTTACTCGTGAAGACTTATTGTAATTAATCGGCACAATCACCAACTGGAAAGGTGCGATAGCCTCTGGGAATATAATACCTCTGTCGTCATGGTTTTGCTCAATACTTGCAGCGACAACACGGGTAACACCAATACCGTAACAACCCATATTCATATTAACCGACTTACCGTTTTCACCAACAACATTGGCATTCATTGCGTCCGAGTATTTTGTACCCAACTGAAAAATATGACCGACTTCAATACCGCGTTTAATTTCTATTTTTCCTTTGCCATCAGGCGAAGGGTCACCGGCAACAATATTACGTAGATCAGCGGCAACAAAATCGGGTGTGTCTCTATGCCAATTTACACCCGTCAAATGTTTATCATCTTCGTTGGCGCCACAAACAAAATCAGACAAACAAGCAGCAGCATAATCAACAACAAGCTTAATTGGAGGATTAACCACGCCGATTGAGCCAAAAGCACAGCCAAGTGCCTTTTGCACTTTCTCCTCATCAGCCATAGCCAAGGGCTGGGCAACACCATCAATTTTCGCCGCTTTGACCTCATTAAGCTCGTGATCACCACGAAGCACAAGTGCAACTAAATTACCGTCATCGCCATCAACCACTAATGTTTTAATTGTTGTATTTGATGGAATGCCGAGTAAAGTACAGACATCATCAATCGTTTTGACATTAGGCGTTTCAGCGACACTCAACTCTTGTGTTGGTGCACTCGGATCGCCTTGAGGTAGTGTCTCAGCACGCTCAATATTGGCCGCATAGTCGGAGCCATCAGAGAAACAAATAGCATCCTCACCCGAATCCGCCAGCACGTGAAATTCGTGTGAACTATCACCACCAATCGCGCCAGAATCCGCCAAAACTGGTCGATAATTAAGACCTAAGCGATCAAAAATATTGCAATAAGTTTGGTGCATTACTTGGTAGGTCTCTGCAAGTGAAGCCTCGTCAATATGAAAAGAATAAGCATCTTTCATAATAAACTCACGCGAACGCATAACGCCATAGCGAGGACGAATTTCATCTCTAAATTTCGTTTGAATTTGGTAAAAATTCATCGGTAGCTGTTTGTAGCTGCGAAGATACTGCTTAGCAATATTAGTAATCACTTCTTCATGAGTGGGTCCCATGCAAAAATCCCTACCGTGCCTATCTTGAAAACGTAATAATTCAGGGCCGTACTCTTCCCATCTGCCAGATTCTTGCCATAGCTCTGCCGGCTGAGACACGGGCATTAATACCTCTTGAGCAAGGGACTTGTTCATCTCTTCACGAACAATTTTTTCAACCTTTTGCACCACTCTTAAGCCCATAGGCAAGTATGAATACAGGCCAGAGGCCAGTTTTGAAATCAAACCGGCACGAATCATCAACTGATGGGAGATAATCTTTGCGTCGTTTGGCGCCTCTTTAACGGTAGGGATCAATAAATCACTGCTTTTCATATAAAATGGACTGAGTCTAACAATAAATGCGCTAATTTTACCTTATGCCTGATTTTATGCCTGATTTTCAAACTTTATTTATTTGGGTTGTGCCCGTTCTATTTGCCATTACTTTGCATGAGGCGGCACACGGTTGGGTGGCCAGTCTTTTGGGTGATCACACGGCGCGGATGATGGGTCGAGTAACCCTTAATCCAATCAAACACGTTGACCCTATCGGCACCATTTTAATACCTGCTGCATTGGTCCTTATGTCCAGTGGATTTATTTTCGGCTGGGCAAAGCCGGTTCCTATTAACTATAATGCCCTTAGGTCGCCCAAAAAAGATATGATTTGGGTGGCGCTTGCTGGTCCTGCAGCCAATATTATGATGGCCATTGGTTGGTTAATTATTCTGAGTTATTCGGCTAAATTGGACTCCGAAATATTGATTCAAATGGCTGGCGCTGGCATTTTTATCAACATCCTTTTGGCGGTGTTTAACCTGCTACCCATCCCGCCATTGGATGGCTCTAGAGTTGTCAGTGCACTTCTTCCGGGGCGACTCGCTTACCAATACAACCAAATAGAACAATACGGTTTTTTTATACTCATTGGTTTGATGTTGTTTGGTGGCTTCCAATATATTGTTATGCCACCTGTAGTACTCTTACTGGAGTGGTTTTCAGCAGTTTCTGACCTCAATTTAATTGGCTTGATTAACTTCTTACTTAACTAAGAAGAGCAACTGACCGATAGATTTTTTGCCCAATCTGGCGCTTCATTAGTATAAGATTCAAAACCAGGATGCTCATCAAATGGATTTTTGAGCAAATTAAATAGCGTATCAATCTCATCGTATTGATATAAGTCTTCCGCTTTGCGAATGGCAACTTCCGCAAGATAATTTCTAAAAATAAATTTCGGATTAACACTGTTCATCATTAATGCACGTTCATCGGCACTACTTGTCTCGCTTGCAAGTCTTATTTGATAGCGCTCAAACCAAACATCAAAAGCATCGCCCAAATTATTAACACCTTGTAGCGATAGCGAGCGCATTGATCGCGAATAATCCTGGCCACGACTATAAAGCAACTGCAAGAAATCGTTGATTAAATCGCTGTCACCCTTGGTTACTTCGGCCAAACCAAATTTACGGCACATTAAGCCTGTGTATTCTTTCACCAAGAATTCTTGGTATTCTTCCAAGGCTTTGGTTAGCTTTTCTTTATCAATCAAACTTGATAACGCATCGGCCAATCTCTGTAAATTCCATAGCGCCACTGTCGGCTGCCGCTCGAAAGAATAGCGCGCTTGGTGGTCAGAATGATTACAGACAAAACTCGGGTTGTATTTCTCCATAAAGCCAAATGGGCCGTAGTCAATCGTCAATCCTAGGATGGACATATTGTCACTGTTCATCACCCCATGAGAGAAACCTTGCGCTTGCCAGCGAGCAATCATGATTGCCGTTGAGCGAACCACCGTCTTAAATAACGACAAATAACTGTCTTCGCCTTTTAACTGGGGATAGTAGTTTTCAATAACAAAATCTGCTAATTTTTTGACTTCGGCATGTTGTGAGCGCGAAGCAAACAATTCAAAATGGCCAAAACGAATATGACTTTGTGCCACCCGAGTAACAACCGCAGCACTTTCGACGTATTCACGTATTACATCGGTATCACTGCCAACAATGGCAAGTGCCTCTGTTGTTGGGATATCTAAGCCCACCATGGCAATTGAGCAGAGATATTCACGAATCGACGATCTCAGTACAGCAAGGCCATCAGCACCTCTTGAGTAAGGCGTAGTGCCCGCCCCTTTTAACGATAACTCATAGCCGTTAGCTTCGCCAATAAGGCAAGAGCGGCCATCGCCGAGTTGCGGCACAAAATAGCCAAATTGATGGCCCGCGTAAATGGTTGAAAGCGGTTTTGTTGTGCCAAATTTTTCCTCGCCCGAGCAAAGGCTAAGCAACTCTTTGTCGCTAAGGTTTATTTTAAGGCTGTCTTTAAGGCATTCATTGA
Organism: Candidatus Thioglobus sp.; assembly: GCA_012959965.1. GTDB lineage: Bacteria > Pseudomonadota > Gammaproteobacteria > PS1 > Pseudothioglobaceae > Pseudothioglobus. Next base: position 101,689 of record DUCF01000036.1, read on the forward strand.
CGTGAACTAAGTGGCTTTTCTCAAGCTTAATAGGCTGAACTATCGAATAAAACTCTTCGCCTAACTCAGAAAATTTAAGAGAGTTTTTCATTAAGTAATTGGTTAACCTGCTTAGGGTTGGCTTTACCCTGGGTTGCCTTCATCACTTGGCCGACAAAAAACCCTAACAACTTAGTGTTGCCATCTTTATACTGCTCAACCTGCGGCGCGTTGTTAGCGATAATTTCATCAATAATACCTTCAATGGCACCACTATCAGTCATTTGCTTGAGGCCTTTGCTGTCGATAATTTCGTCTGCACTGCTTTCGCCTTGCCACATTGCTTTAAAGACATCCTTGGCAATTTTTCCAGAAATTGTATCGTCCTCAATACGCATCACGAGCTCAGCAAACGCCTGCGCCGAAACCGGACAGTTTTCAATGTCCGTTTGATTTTTATTGAGTACGGCTGAAAGCTCCCCCATAACCCAATTGGCCGAGAGCTTGGAGTCGGCACCTGCGTCCAACATCGCCTCGAAATAATCAGCAACGGCTTTTTGTGACGTCAACACTTCGGCGTCGTAATCACTAAGGCCAAATTCACTAACGAAACGTTGTTTTTTCTCAGTGGGTAGCTCGGGCAAATTGGAGCGAATTTGTTCCAAAAGTTCATCGTCAACCTCAACCGGTAATAAATCAGGGTCGGGGAAATAGCGGTAATCGTTCGCCTCTTCTTTGGAGCGCATTGAGCGTGTTTCGTTCTTCACAGAATCATAAAGACGCGTTTCTTGCACCACCGATCCGCCTTCTTCCAAAATATCTTGCTGGCGCTCGACTTCCAAGTTAATGGCTTTTTCTAAAAACTTAAAGGAGTTAATGTTTTTCAACTCAGCGCGAGTGCCAAGTTTTTCAGCGCCTTTTTTGCGAATCGAGACATTGGCATCACAACGGAAAGAACCCTCTTGCATGTTGCCATCACAAATACCAATATACTGCACCAGTGCATGGATTTTCTTGGCATAGGCCACCGCCTCTTTAGCGCTACTCATATCAGGATCTGAAACAATTTCCAATAGCGGCGTGCCCGCACGATTTAAGTCAATCGCAGTATAGTCATCGTAAAGATCATGAATGGATTTTCCAGCATCCTCTTCTAGGTGCGCTCTGGTAATACCGACTATTTTGGCTTTACCGTCTTCAGTAGTGATTTCAATTTCGCCCTCGCCCACAACGGGCAATTCAAATTGAGATATTTGATAGCCTTTCGGAAGGTCTGGATAAAAGTAGTTTTTACGGTCAAAAATAGAGCGCTTATTAACTTTGGCACCCACTGCCAAGCCAAACCTAATAGCCATTACCACCGCTTCTTTGTTAAGCACCGGCAACACACCTGGAAGGCCCAAATCAACCGCACAAGCCTGTGAATTAGGAACTGCGCCAAAAGCTGTTGATGCGCCTGAAAAAATCTTAGATTTTGTTTTAAGTTGAGAGTGAATCTCTAAACCAATAACTGTTTCCCATTCCATGCTACACTCCCTCAGGCATTTGCGCATGCCAATCGGTTTGAGCTTGAAATTGGTGCGCTGCATTGAGTAACAACTCTTCGGACCAGTAATTACCAATAAGCTGCAAACCAACCGGCATATTGTTTGAAAAACCTGCAGGGATACTCATGCCTGGAAGGCCTGCTAAATTTAGTGAAAGTGTATAAATATCAGCAAGATACATTGAAACGGAGTCTGTAAACGAACCCAAATCAAAGGCCGTTGTTGGTGATACCGGACCCATAATTACATCAACGTCTTGAAAGGCTTTTTTAAAATCCTCACTGATTAAATGACGCACTTTTTGCGCTTTTAAATAATAAGCGTCGTAATAGCCAGCAGAAAGCGCATACGCGCCAATCATAATACGTCGCTTAACCTCAGCGCCAAAGCCTTCAGAGCGAGACCTTAAATAGAGATCTTCAAGGTCTTTAGGATCTTCGCAACGATAACCGTAGCGAACGCCATCGAGCCTTGAAAGATTGGACGAGCACTCACACGGTGCGACAATATAGTAAGTTGGTATCGCATGGGCCGAATTTGGCAGAGATATCTCTTGCACACTGGCTCCCATCGCCTCAAATTCTTTAACAGCGGCCATTATTGTCTCAGCAACACCACTATCCAGGCCTTCAGAGAAAAACTCTTTAGGTAGGCCAATTTTCAAACCTTCAATAGAATTTCCTAAATTTTTAGTGTAATCGGGTACGGCGCGATCCACACTGGTGGAATCTTTATCATCAAAACCCGCCATTACATTCATCACCAATGCAGCGTCTTCTGCCGTTTGTGTCAGTGGGCCGGCTTGGTCAAGGCTAGAGGCGTAAGCAATCATGCCGTAGCGCGAGACTCTACCGTAAGTCGGCTTAATACCTGTAATGCCGCATAAGCTCGCAGGTTGGCGAATACTTCCACCGGTATCCGTGCCCGTTGCAAAAGGCGACAAGCGCCCCGCCACAGCAGCAGCCGAACCACCCGATGAACCGCCGGGTACTTTGTTCTTGTTCCAAGGGTTTTTCACAGGGCCGTAATACGACTTCTCATTGGAAGAGCCCATTGCGAGTTCGTCCATATTGGCCTTACCCAACATGACCATATCCGCTGAATTTAGTTTGTGACTCACTGTGGCGTCATACGGTGAAATAAATGGATCGAGTATTTTAGATCCGGCTGAGGTTTTTACCCCAGTCGTGCAAAAAATATCTTTGTGTGCGTACGGAATGCCCGTTAATATGCCGGCATTGCCATTCGCTATTTTCTCGTCTGCCGCTCTCGCTTGATCAAGGGCCAAATCATCGGTTACGGTAATAAACGCATTTAAATCAGATTGGTTAATTCGCGACAAGAAGTGCTCGGTCAATTCAACCGATGAAAATTCTTTGTTTTTTAAGCCTTTCGATAATTCGGCTACGGTTAATTTGTGCATCATTACTCTATCACCGTTGGCACTAAGAAGTGACTTTGGCCAGTTTGCGGTGCTATTTTTTGGAAAGCTTCAGATTGATCGGTCTCACTCACTTCATCCTCTCGCAAGCGCTGTGACATATTCAGCGGGTGTGCCATAGGGCTTACACCTTGGGTATCAATCTTAGCCAAATCGGCCATTAAACCCAGAATATTGTTAAGCTCAGCTGTTGTTTGCTCAACTTCGCCATCATCAATACTTAGTCGAGCTAAGTAAGCTATTTCTTTAACTTGTTGTTCACTTAAGGACATAATTTATATAGAATTCTAACTAATAAAATCTCTGACAACTTGATTTAAGTTATCTTCAGAGTAATCTTGAGAAAGGTAGGCGTCACCAAGCCCCCTCAAGAGAACCAAACGAATATTGCCATCAATGGCCTTTTTATCAAGGCTCATCGCTGCAAATAACTGCGCCTCGGTAATTTCTTTATTGATCTCACACGGAAGGTTTGCTTGATTCAGTAATTGCACAACCCTCTCAACACAAGTAGCGGTCAAATCACCTTCAAGTTCTGAGAGTTTAGCTGCCATGAGCATGCCCACTGAAACTGCTTCACCGTGCAGATAAGTACCATAACCCAGTGTGTTTTCAATTCCGTGACCGAAGGTATGACCTAAATTTAACAAAGCGCGATTTCCCGCCTCAAATTCATCTTCAGCAACAATTCTTGCCTTGTCTTCACAGGAACGATAAACCGCATCAATAATAAGCGGCACGTCTCTATTCATTAAGTCGCTCATATTCGCCTCGAGGTCTTGCAAAAAATCCGCATTACCTAATAAGCCGTATTTAATCACTTCCGCCATACCCGCTGAAAATTCTCTCTGCTCCAGCGTATCAAGTGTATTAATATCAATCACCACGGCTTTTGGCTGGTGAAAAGCACCAATCATATTTTTACCCAGATCGTGATTCACGCCAGTTTTACCACCAACGCTCGAATCAACCTGCGAAAGCAGGGTGGTTGGTATTTGAATAAAGTTAACGCCACGCTGATAAGAGGCTGCTGCAAAACCCGTCATATCACCCACAACGCCGCCGCCAAGCGCGATCAACGTGGCACTTCGGTCAAATTTTGCACCCAGTAAAGCATCAAAAATAGTGTTGACCGTCTCTAGAGTTTTGTATTGCTCGCCATCCGGCAGAATGGTGATTTCAACTTGATAGTCGTCCAACAGCTCACAAACCGATTGCAAATACAAGGGAGCAACCGTTGTGTTGGTGACAATCATCACCTGCTTGCCGTGGATATGTTTATCCAAATAGCTTTTATCCGACAACAGCCCAGCTCCGATATAGATCGGATAAGACTTATCGCCCAAATCTACATGCAGTGTTTTTAGCTTAGGAGACATTATGCAAACACTCGTTTCTCGCCCTCACCAGCAACGTTTTCAACGCAACGACCACACAACTCGGGGTGTTGATCATTTTTGGCAACGTCCTCACGGTGATGCCAACATCTAACACATTTCTGATGCGCACTTTTATTCACAAGTATAGCCAGAGATTCGCCAATTTCAAGCGCATTGCTTGGCTTGTCAGAAATTTTATGCACACGTGCGGCTGAAGTAATAAAGACAAAGCGCAACTCATCTCCCAATTCACTTAAAGCTTGAAACGCTGTATCATCACAATAAATATCGATTTCCGCATCAAGAGATGAGCCGATAGTTTTATCACGACGCATTTCTTCTAATTGTTTGCGAATGTGAGCATTAATATCCCTTGCCACCTCAATAGATTGATTGCTATATTCCCCCGCAAGATTTTCATACCAAGTCTTCAGGAAAATACTGTTATCGCCTGCACCAGGTAGATGCTGCCAGATTTCCTCAGCGGTGAATGAAAGGACCGGCGCCAACCAACGCACCATAGCATGAGAGATGTGATATAAAGCACTTTGTGCAGAGCGTCGCGCTAAGGAATCCGCCTGCGTTGTATATTGGCGATCTTTGATAATATCAAGATAAAAACCGCCCAAATCGTTAGTGCAAAAATTAAGAATTTGCTTCATCACATGGTGGAAATTGTAATCGTTATATTCGGCCAATACTTGCGCTTGCAATTCAGCTGTTTTGGAGACAATCCAGCGATCCAATTCCAACATTTCATCAGTGCCCACCAAATCACTGCTCGGATCAAAGCCATCCATGTTGGCCAGCATAAAGCGCATCGTATTGCGAATACGGCGATAAGCGTCAGCGCTGCGTTTTAAAATTTCATCAGAAACAGTCATTTCACCAGTGTAGTCAGTACTGCCAATCCACAGTCTCAGAATATCGGCACCTAGCGAATTCACCACCTTTTGTGGAGGAACAACATTACCCACAGATTTACTCATCTTATGACCATGTTGGTCTACCGTAAAGCCGTGTGTTAACACTTGCTTATACGGTGCCCTGCCATGAATCGCGCATGAAGTAATAAGAGATGACTGGAACCAGCCACGGTGCTGATCCGAGCCTTCTAGATATAGGTCTGCAACATCCGTCAAATAATCTCGAGTTCTTAAAACTGCATAATGGCTAACGCCAGAATCAAACCAAACATCAAGCGTGTCGGTGGTTTTTTCATACTCAGAGGCTTCTGCGCCGAGCACGTCGGCAATATCCAATGTAAACCAAGCATCGATGCCGTCCTTTTCAATTCTTTTGGCGACCACTTCAAACAGTGATTCAGTATCTGGATGCAGTTCGCCTGTTTGTTTGTGAACAAACAAAGTAATTGGCGCACCCCAAAATCTTTGGCGAGAAATACACCAATCTGGGCGGTTGCCCACCATTAGCTCAATGCGCTTTTGACCCCAGTCTGGAATCCATTTAACATTTGGAATTTCAGTGTTTACAGTCTCTCTTAGACCGTTTTTAGTCATTGAAATAAACCACTGTGGTGTCGCTCTAAAAATTACCGGCGTTTTATGGCGCCAGCAATGTGGGTACGAATGCGATAAAGGGTTGTGACAAACAAGCGCATTATTGGTCTTTAACAACTCAATAATTGTCGCATTCGCCTTAAAAATAAACTCACCGCCAACGTGCTCAACACCCTCAAAAAAAACACCTCTGCCATCGACTGGACAATCAACCGGCAAGTTGTATTGGAGACCAACTGCAAAGTCTTCTTGACCATGAGCAGGCGCGGTATGAACAGCGCCAGTACCTGTTTCCGTGGTGACGTGATCGCCCAAAATAACAGGAACTTGCCTGTCTAAAAACGGGTGTTGCAATTGCGTACCCTCAAGCTCGCTGCCCTTAAATTTTTTCGATTGCACAGTAGCATTGTCAAGACCAACACGCTCAATCACCGCCTCTTGCAAATCAGCGGCTAATAAGTATGTATGCTCAGGCGTATCTACGACTACATAATCTAGATCAGGGTGTAGCGCAACAGCTTGGTTAGCTGGAAGCGTCCACGGCGTTGTCGTCCAGATAACAACCGAAGTAGACTTAGTAAGATCAAGGACATCACTAGCAATAACCCTAAAAGCAACATCAATGGCCTCTGAGGTTTTGTCTTTGTATTCAACTTCCGCCTCAGCTAATGCGGACGAACATTCCGTACACCAATGAACCGGTTTGTGACCTTTGGACAAATGGCCGTTTTCGACGATTTTCCCGAGTGCACGAACAATGTCGGCTTCGTAGTTAAAGTTTTTCGTTAAGTAAGGATTGTCCCACTCGCCCAAAACACCTAAGCGCTTAAAGTCCGCCTTTTGCTTGTCAATTTGTTTATCGGCATAGTCACGGCACGCCGTTCTAAAATCATCGGCATTGATTTTATGACCAACCTTGCCCTTCTTTTTCTCTACATTGTGCTCAATCGGCAAGCCGTGGCAGTCCCAGCCCGGAACGTACGGCGCATCGAAACCTGAGAGTGTTTTACTTTTTACAATAATGTCTTTTAAGACCTTGTTAACCGCATGGCCGATATGAATATCGCCGTTGGCATAAGGAGGTCCATCGTGGAGGATAAAAGTGGGCTTGCCTTTAAATTTATCGCGAATTTGTTGGTACAAATCCTCTTGCTCCCAAGTGGATAAAAAACCGCCCTCACGATTGGCCAAATTTGCTTTCATTGGAAAGCCAGTCGCGGGTAAATTTAAGGTGGATTTGTAGTCTGACATGAAGCGTGTAAATAATAAGGCACAAAGGCGTTATTATACTTCAGGTATAAGGATTATTGCTATCGAAAATGTTGCTGAAAATACGCTATTTTTGCAAAAACTTAGTGAGGTTTGTCAGCTTGATAATTTAACCAATTTAAGTAATGCTTCCACTTGTTTTGGCTTGAGATGTTCCACTCTATTTGCGCGTAAATCATCAGGCAGGCGGATGTCGCCAAAACGCACGCGAATTAATCGCGACACTTTGAAATCTAGCGCTTCCCACAAGCGTCTGACTTCACGTTTTCTGCCCTCGCGTAAAACCACCTTATACCAACGATTAGCGCCCTCGCCACCGCCTTGAGTAACTCGGTGAAATTTAGCAAAGCCGTCTTCTAATTCAATGCCTTCGGTTAGTTGTTCAATATGCTCGCTCTCAACCTTGCCCAGGACGCGAACCGCATACTCTCTATCAATCTCAGAACTCGGGTGCATTAATTTATTAGCAAGATCGCCATTATTGGTAAACAACAACAAGCCTGCAGAATTAATATCTAATCTTCCAACCATTACCCAACGGGTGTTTTCTGGCAATAGGTCAAACACAGATTTACGCCCTTCTTCGTCTTTTGCACTACAAACATAACCCGCTTGCTTGTTTAGAATAATGACTTTGGTTTCGTCCTCATGATAACGCTTGAGGTCGATTAAGCGCCCATCAATACCCACTTGATCCGTAATTGTGCCTTTATCGCCTAGCCTTGCTTCCTTGTTGTTAATAGTCACCCTGCCCTGATCAATAAGGCGCTCAGCCCAACGTCTTGAGCCGTAGCCCGCATTAGCAATTAATTTTTGTATTCTTTCAGACATTATTCAAATAATATTAGTTAATAAGTGAGGCCCATGGCATCACGCACATCTTCCATGGTTTCTTTGGCGACAACTCGAGCGCGCTCAGAGCCCTCAAAGATTATCTCTTGAATCAAGTTGGAATCCGATTGGTATTTTGCAATACGTTCTTGCATTGGACCCAACTCATCAACAACAGATTTTATCAATGGCGTTTTGCATTCAATACAACCCATCTTTGCCTTAGTGCAACCTTCAACTACCCAGTCAAGTGTCTCTTGCAAAGAATAAACCTCGTGCAACTGCCAAACAGGACACTTGGAAGGATCGCCAGGATCGGTTAGCTTAACCCTTGCAGGGTCGGTTGGCATTCTTTTAATTTTTTGCTCAACTTCGGCTGGCTCGTCTCTTAATGAAATTGTGTTATTATAGGATTTTGACATCTTTTGACCATCTAATCCAGGCATTTTCGATGCCTTTGTCAACAATGATTCTGGCTCTGGCAAAATGATTTTACCCACGCCTTCAATATAACCCAGCAATCTTTCGCGATCTCCTAGAGTGATATTTTTCTGCTCGCCCAGTAATGCTTTTGCTTTTATTAGGGCCTCATCATCACCTGTTTCTTGGTAACTTTTTCGAAGACTTCGGTACAACTTCGCTTGCTTTTTGCCCATTTTACTGGCGGCAGTTTCAGCTTTTTCTTCAAAGTCGGATTCGCGACCATAAACATAATTAAAGCGGCGCGCCACTTCTCGAGTCAATTCTACATGCGCCACTTGATCTTCACCGACAGGCACCAAACCCGCCTTATATATGAGAATATCAGCACTTTGCAGCAGTGGATAACCAAGAAAGCCATAAGTTGCCAAATCCTTAGTTTTGAGTTGCAGTTGTTGGTCCTTATAAGACGGCACCCTCTCCAGCCAACTCAACGGTGTTGACATGGATAGCAATAGATGCAATTCTGCGTGTTCAGGCACTTTGGATTGAACAAAAATCGTTGATGTGTTAGGGTTAATGCCAGAAGCCAACCAATCCACCACCATCTCACAAACATTCTTTTCAAGATCAATCTTATCTGAGTAATGGGTGGTAAAGGCATGCCAATCGGCCACAAAAAAGTAAGAGTCATACTCGTTCTGCAGTTCGATCCAATTTTTCAGTACGCCGTGGTAATGCCCCAAGTGTAGACGACCAGTTGGTCGCATGCCTGATAGTACGCGATGATCTTTCATTTTAAGAAATTTTTAGTGTTCGATTTAATAGTGAGAATTATACCCAAAGGGTGGTTTGTTCGTGGCCTCAGAAGCGCTGTTCGTAGTGGTTTAACTAAGACGTTTGAGAGTAGTATTCGATGCCATCCAAAACTAAATTATCATAAATCTCAACAGCCACATTTATCGATGAGGCTAC
>DUCF01000036.1:111228-111495 GCA_012959965.1 Candidatus Thioglobus sp.
GCAGAAAGCCCAGGCATAATTAAACCGCCTTGGTGTTTTCCGGTTTCAGCAACAACATCAATCGTTAGGGCGCTGCCAATATCAATAATAAGTAAATTGATATTTGGGTGGTGTTTCTGTGCACCCAGCATTGCTAAAAATCGGTCCACGCCCAGCTCGCTAGGGATCGGATAAGCGACACTGAGTGTTTTGTATTCCGCCGGTGTTCTAATGATAACCAAAGAGGGAAACTGATGCTCAATAACCTCAACAACATCAACGTGAGCA
>DUCF01000036.1:111505-111909 GCA_012959965.1 Candidatus Thioglobus sp.
CCAAACAGCCGAGCACGCAGGCAGTGAGTCGGGCGTGAAATCCTCTATTAACTGAGTGGCGACAGCCGAATTAGCCAACCGCCACTTAACGGCACTATGACCAATATCAATAAATAAATTAAAGGATTGGGCCATCCATCAAAGCCTGGTTAATCCATAAATGCGTCAGAATGCTGGCGCCATAGCCAAGAGCAATTGCCCAAATCCACTTGAAATGCGAGACGAAAGTGTAGTGACCTTTTGACTGACCCATAAGTGCCACACCAGCTGCAGAACCGATAGACAGTAAGCTACCACCTACGCCAGCAGTTAGCGTTACCAACAACCATTGACCCAACGACATGTCTGGCTGCATAGTCAGAACAGCGAACATCACCGGGATATTATCAACAATCGCTGAAAGG
>DUCF01000037.1:0-1375 GCA_012959965.1 Candidatus Thioglobus sp.
GTTCCTCGACGTATCATGAACATTGGTGTCGCAACACCTTCACCAAAATACTCTCCAATAACTTCGTCATGACCTTTACCATTAGTTAAATGACTCATTAGAGAGCGACCCTCAAGTGGCGTTGCGTAATCGAAGCCTTTTCCGTCATTGGCCATTTCTACCAACGTTGGTAATAAGTCTACCAAGGACACTGATTGCTTAACTCGCCTCGCTGAAAAATGCTTTGGCGCATGAACAATCAGGGGTACACGAGCAGAATGCTCCAAGTAGCTCATTTTAAACCACATGCCGCGCTCACCCAGCATATCGCCATGGTCAGCAGTAAATATAACGATTGTGTTATCTGATAGACCGGCCTCTTCTAAAGTGTTTAACACATCGGCGACCTTGTCGTCAATATCACTTATTGAGCCGTAGTAAGCGCGGCGTGCATTACGAATTTGCTGTTCATTCAACTCAACATCACTGGCGCCATAAGAATGCCGTAAGCGTGCTGCGTGTGGATCTTCTTCAGCTGCGCCTAGCGGAGTTGCTGGCAGATCTATATCATCCTCTCTATAACTGTTCCACTTGTCTTCTCGACATAAATATGGATCATGTGGTTGAATCATCGATAGCGTTAAAAAGAAAGGCTCATCAGAATCGTCACGAGCGTAATCGAATAAATAACGTTTTGCGGAAAAAACAGCCTCATCATCGTAATCTAAATACATAGATCTTTTGCAGGGGCCGGCCTTGGTAACAACCTCCATATTGTGATACCAGTCTAGGCGCTCATCTGGCCGATCCCAATCGGGGTGCCAAGTAAAATCGGAAGGATAAACATCTGTTGTCAAGCGATTTTGATAGCCGTGCAATTGATCAGGGCCAATAAAATGCATTTTGCCGCTAAGACAAGTGCGGTAACCTTGTGCAGACAAGTAATGAGAGTAGGTGGGCACCTCTGCCGAGAATTCAACAGCGTTATCCCAAGCGGCAATTTTGGATGGCAAACGGCCACTCATCATTACAAAACGAGAAGGAGCACAAAGAGGTGAATTAGTGTAGGCAGATTCAAAAACAACACCTTCATCTGCAAGTTTAGTAAGTGTTGGTGCTTTAACCACTTTATGACCATAGCAAGGCAAGAATTGTGGCGCCAGCTGGTCAGCCATTATTAATAAAATATTAGGTTTTTTAGATTTATGTGTCATACCCCTCCCTTTAAAATATATTTCATCACAAAGTTTTATCTTTGCACCGCATTGCGTTCAGTCAAGCTATGACTACTCAGCTTGCACTGCCCTACTTCTATTGATCTTGGCATTTCTTCACAATTTTTTGGCATTATTTTTTATTGATTGAACGTTCAATTAAAAATAATACGCAGTAAATA
>DUCF01000037.1:1441-3712 GCA_012959965.1 Candidatus Thioglobus sp.
ATACACTTACAACAGTATGTGTAATAACCACAACACTTTTAACACAAGTTGATCCGTCATATGCTGGTCTCATTCTTCCGTGGCACAAACTGAGGCTTCAAGAAGGAAACCCTAACTTGGCCTGTAGTGTTTTTTAAAACAAACCTGGATTGACTGGTGATGCAGCTGTTAGGCCGCCATCAACCGTAAACATTTGACCTGTCGCATAGCTAGCATCGTCCGAGGCGAGCCAAAGCGCCATATTTGCGACATCCCTTGGTTGACCGAAGCGGCCGATGTAGTGCCTTGCAAGGGCGTCTTTTTTTGCAGCTACTGGATCACTTGCTAATTCAAATGCCGCATCAGCCAAACCCGTTAAGATCCAGCCAGGACAAATGGCATTGCAACGAATACCTTGTTTACCATGATCAACAGCTATCGAGCGCGTTAGGCCATGGACAAAAGCTTTTGAGGCATTGTAGAGCGCCATTTCAGGATCTGCCGCGCGGGCACTAATGGAGCCAATATTAATAATGGAGCCTCCGCCATTGGCGATCATCAGCGGCATAAAAGATCGACAACAGTAGAAAACTCCTTTCGCATTAACACCCATTAATAAATCCCAATCTTCATCCGTACTATCTAGAACCGTTTTTTCAATTTGGATACCGGCATTATTAACCAGCACATCAAGTTGGTCATATTTTTTTTTGATAGCATCACGCAAAGCCTCAACCGCTTCGAGGTTGGCCACATCAACACAGTGCCAATCAATAGCTTTATCTAAATCAGCCGGCCTTGCACTACGACCACAAGCAAGCACAGTCATGCCCTCTTCCCGGAAACGTTCAACAACTGCTCTTCCAATCCCTTTGGCACCTCCGGTGACAAGGGCAACTTTATTCTCGTTATTTTTCATTCTTAATTTCTCTTAGTGAGCCTATTCAATTTAACCAAGTAGGACCAATAGTTATGATCCTGCCCTATAAACGCATTTGTTGGGCCTGAGCGCTGAGACCGCCATCTAACACCCAAAGCTGTCCGGTAGCATACCCCGCTTCACTGCCTGACAACCAGGCCACCAATCCGGCAATATCTTTTGGCGTACCATAACGACGAATTGGATGAATGTTACGCACCTCCTCTTTCAGGCTTTCAATATCGCCCGATTCTCCAAAAAAACTCTGCAGCATGGGTGTATCAATGTAGCCTGGACAAATGGCGTTAACGCGAATGCCTTCAGGGCCGTAATCGCAAGCCATAGCTTTCGTTAAAGCATGAATCGCCCCTTTGGTTGCACAGTATGCAGATAGCCCAGGGTCGGCAATAAAGCCATCATAAGAGCCAAAATTTACAATCGATCCGCCATCAGCTTTTCTAAGTAGTGGGATAGCGTATTTAGAGACAAGGAAGGTCCCAGTGACGTTGATGGAAAAAATATTATTCCATTCCTGCAGTGAAGTGTCTTCGATGGTTTTTTCAATTTCAATAGCAGCTGTATTAACAACAATATCAAGCTTACCTTGTTCGCTTTCAATCTTGGCCATTAAAGAATGAACGTTACTCTCACTAGTTACATCCAACGATTCATATTGAACACGACTTGGCATCTCACCCTCACCTTTGGCTAAATCCGCAGCGTATACGGTGGCACCTTCTGTGCTAAATCGCTCACAAATGCCACGACCAATACCGCCACGGCCACCCGTGATTAATGCAATTTTTCCTTCCAGTTGATTGTTTGACATACTTACCCTCTAATTGTAAAAAACCCTCACTCAGTGTAGCTAACAGCTTTTGCATAGGTGTCTATCACCAAGCCATGAAAATGGTGCACACCATGCTCACTTAAACCTGACCCTGCAGGATCATGTACGATTCGACCAAATTCAAAAGCAGGGGTTTTCATGCCTCTTTGGACACTCTCAACAATATCTATATCTTCTTGTTGTAAAACCTCTTTTATATACTTTATTGCCTCCCACTCTTGACCGGTTGGCTTAGATGTCTCAAAAAAGAAATCGTAAGTCTCCAATGTTCGATCAGGGCCATCAGGAGTGACACTCATCACCAAAAAATTACCCCTGCCTGGATAGCGCATTAGACAAGTATTTGGCCACAGCCACCATACCGCATGGTCATCAACCGTGGCGCCTTCAGTACTGTAGGCCGAATTATTTACATTGCCGCCTTTGGCCATATGACTTGAGTAAATGCCATGTGTTGTTACTTTGTAGGTTTCAAAGTCCAAAAGTGAACAAAAATCTCTATGGGCTGTCGGACAGTGATAGC
>DUCF01000037.1:3822-4175 GCA_012959965.1 Candidatus Thioglobus sp.
CACGTCTGCCACAAATTCAGAAATCTCTTGTGCCAAATTGCCCGTTTGCTTTGACAATGACTCAGCATCAGGATCCAAGTTGATGTAGACAAAGCCGCAAAATTCTTCAATTTGCACCGAGTGTAGGCAAATATCGCTCTTATCAAACGCCTCAACATGTTCAGTGTGTCTCGCGCTTCGTAATGTGCCATCTAAGTCATAACACCAAGCATGATATGGACAGACAATCGTCTGCGTTTTACCCTCACCCGATAACAATTCATGCGCACGATGTTGACAGACGTTATAAAAAGCTCGCAGATTTCCCTGTGAATTACGAATCATTAGAATACTGTTGCCAGCAATATCTTTGA
>DUCF01000038.1 GCA_012959965.1 Candidatus Thioglobus sp.
GGGCCGTATTTGCAATCAAAGTCCCAATAATCAACACCCTCAGGAAGGGCTTTTCTACCCTCTCTTTTTAGGTATTTTTTCACATCACGTCTGACCGCTTCAACAAGCCTTGCAGGTTTGATTTTTGGGTGAGTTAACTTGAATGTTTTTTTCATTGTCGTCCTTTTAGGTACAAAGTCTTTACAAGTTTAGTATTTTAGTTTATAAAAGGCGGAAATAAAAAGTGCTTAACTAAGAAAGTAGCCTCCCGCAGTCCCCATCCATCGGGTTATCGGTGGCAAAATCTTTCTGAATTACAAGTACATCGCCTCTATTTAGGTGAACTCGGGCGCTCGGCATGTTTTTCAATGTCACCAGTTTCTTTAAACCAACATGCTCTAGAATCCCAAAAAATGTTTTTTTCTGGTGTCATCCCGGGATTGTCATCCAATGTCCCTGCGGGCACTATCATTGTTGCGCCACCTTGAACTAGCCAAGGCAAAGAAGAGCCACAGTTGCCACAGAAACCTGTCGCAAAGTATTTTGCTTTAGGGTGTTCAAACCTCTCAACAAACTCTTCACCCTCCAGCCAACGAAATTGTTCGGGCTCAACAAACAGATTGGCAGCATAGGCACTGCCGGTTATTTTTCGACACCGAGAACAATGGCAATAATAAAATTTCTCAAATGGGGGGTCAATCTCGTAGATAGCACAACCACACAAACAGCTTCCTCTCATTGTCACCTCTATAGTTTGTTAATAATCATATCATTAAATCAAATAAAGAGTGGGAGTCGTCCAAGTTGAAAATTATTGAGTTGAATCTCAGTTTAACCTTCCATAAAACGTCATTCGAGCTGATTCTGACAACTGTACTCCAGGCTCTGTATTGTAAGCTAAAACGGATAATATCCTAACCCTACCCCCTTCGGTAGGTGTGACTCTGTGCACCGAATTGCGGCCACGAAACAAAACAAGGTCACCCGGTTCAATCGACAAAACACTCGGTGTATATTCACCATTGAGCAAGCCCTTTACACCTTCATAATTCATCTCGTCATTATCTGAATCTCTAAAATCACGAATGTACTCAAAAGAACCGCCACCTTTCGGTTTTTGAATTAGCAACGTTATTGCGAAAGCTGAGTTGTCAAAATGCCAACCCAACTCTTGACCTTCGTGCGCGTAATGAACGTTTACTGAAGAAAGATTGTCATCGTACTTATACAATGCCTTTTCACCCAAAACCGCACAAAGAAAATCCTGAAATTCATCAGCACTATAAAGGACTTTCAGAGGTGACTCGCTTGGCACCTGGTCATCCATAATGCAGCCCTTTGAGGAGCTAATAGTTTGATTTCTTGAGTGCCCTTCCGGCAAAGACTCATCATTAGGTCTTAGATAAATATTGTGACTATTATTACAATAATAAGCAAGATGCTCATTCGCGTTTGCCTCTTCAATTAGAGTTTTTATTGTGCTTGGTAATAGCAGTTTATTTAAAACCAATACACCCCTTGCATCCAACTTTTCTTTACATTGAACTTGAAAGTCTTTGCTTTTGAAGGGGTGCCTTTCAAAGTCAATCATTGCTGCCAATACTTCGTTCATCTATAACTCTCTTTATTATTAATATATAAGTCTTTAGTCTTTTTTATCACTCTAAATTGTTAGCGATGACGAGACTATACCACAGCATGTATATACATATCTAGAAAAAATTTTAACTGCTATGGACTGGGACACAGTACCTAGCAAGTTATCATTGTCATCGTCGTAAGTGCCTGCTTATTTTTGCTAAACATCTATTAAGCCACTGTCGTTTTGGGTGCTGGGGATATCTAAGTTGTCATAAAATTTCAAACTTTTTTGGTGGTACTGATAATTGCACAATTCTGCTTGTTAAATTCTTAATTGATAGTCAAAAACCTAACTATTTATTGTTCGGCCTTCAACTCGCTGTATATTATCATTATTAATGAATACCATAATTCGTCTGAAATTGTAAAATAACACAATAAGACAGCAAACCAAATATACATCACAATGGTCCACTTTGGAAAAATATCAAAAGAAGAATTTCTGCGAGATTATTGGCAGAAAAAACCACTACTAATCAAACAGGCGTTGCCAAACTTCATATCACCCCTTTCGCCAGACGAACTTGCCGGCCTAGCTTGTGAAGGCGAATTCGAATCAAGAATTATCACGGGTTCAACTGATGACAATAACTGGCAATTAGCCAATGGCGCCTTTGCAGAAGCTGCATTTTCTAACCTACCTAAGGATAATTGGACATTGCTTGTCCAAGGGGTTGATCGTTACGTTGATGAGGTTTACCACCTAGTCAATCATTTTGATTTTATTCCACGCTGGCGTTTTGACGACGTGATGATTTCTTACGCAGCTAAAGGTGGCAGTGTCGGCCCGCATTTTGATTACTACGATGTCTTTTTGCTGCAAGGCAGTGGAAAGCGCCGCTGGCACATCAGTACAGAGAATTGCACGCTTGATAACTATCTAGATGACGCCCCACTCAGGATCATGAAACAATTTGACGCTGAAGTCGTTTGGGACGCCGAGCCAGGCGATGTGGTTTACATACCACCTAAAGTAGCACATCATGGCGTCAGCCTTGATGACGACTGCATGACATTCTCCATCGGTTACCGCTCTTATTCACACCAAGAAATGCGCTTGGCACTAGATATTGGTAACACAACAGAAAACAGCGCATATTATCAAGACCCTGAATGGCAAGAGAGCAGCCCAACAGCGCTCATTCCTGAGGCGGCCTTGATTAAAGCCAAATCGCTTTTAGAAGGTATCGAGCTGCCCGATGGTTTTTTTGGCGCGTTCGTGACAAAGCTTGACCCGATGGACGAGCAGAATATGAATGAAATAATCGCTTACGCTGAACTCGAATCACTCGATCTCGAAGCGACTTACGAGCTGCAGCCATGTTGCCGTATTGCTTATCAATTAGAAGGTGATGACATTGATTGCTACATTAATGGCGAGTCATTTGATTGTGATAATATTGACAAGGATGTGGTTGTCGAGTTTTGCAACACACGCAAACTCAAAGTTAGCGACCACGAATCGAGCAATTATCTACTCGCCTCCCGTTTGCAAATACACGCTTTAATTCGTCGACTGCGCTCTTAATTTTTCTTTAACGGTAAAGCACTCTTTGAAAAAGTTTGCTTCAACACGACTGTCGATTCGACACTAGCAATACACTTTAAACTGCCCAAAGACTTTTTCACAAACCTTTCATAACTGAGTAAGTCGGCAGCAATAATTTTTAACAAATAATCGTGTGCACCAGTGATAACGCTGCATTCGGTAACTTGCGCTAAGTTTTCCATAGCTTTTTCAAAAACATCAGCATTATCATTCGAGTTTTCAGTCAACCTAACAAAAACATACACCAAGGCATTGAGGCCTACCGCTTGGGGATTGACTTGGGCTGAGTAGCCACTAATCACACCGGCTTGTTCAAGTTTTTTAACGCGTCTTAAGCAAGGGGTATCAGACATATTAAGACGATTTGCCAATTCAGAAATAGCAATTCTCCCCTTGCTTTGCAAAATTGACAAGATGCTTAAATCTTTATTATCCATACGAATGTCCACTGTCTTTGTCCTGTATTTGAATGTATTCAATAATAATGTAGATATTATTAGGGAAATTAACTAATTTTATATGAATATAGGGTTAATTTTAACTATTATCACTTTAACAGCCCTGATATCATGCGCCACAATAATCAATACAAGTTAATAATCATGACATACAACACACGCACATTTGACCACTGGATCAGAACACGTTTCGTCGAGCTCAATTCCGCACTTGAAGATCTTTATATGGCGCAAGATGATCGTGCCAACGTAGAATCTGTTGGCGAAGAACTGAAACAACAACTTGAAAGCGAAGGAAAAGAAATAATCAGCACATTGTTATCAGAGGGAAATACCGACGAAGGCTTTGATCACGCATTTGACTTATTGGGAAATGTGGGTCTTTATATGGCCGCATGCCGCAGACACGAGATCACAGAACCATCAAGAGAAACTGTTTCTCCATTGACAGAGGCTTCGGGGCTAGCAATGAATATAGGCGCCTCCATTGGCGTCACTCCACGCTTTGCTACAGCGCACTTAACC
>DUCF01000039.1 GCA_012959965.1 Candidatus Thioglobus sp.
TCATAATAGCATTAACAATTGAATTCTCAGTTTATTATTTACCTTATCCAGAATATTACCCGATGCAAGTTTTACAGGTCGTAATTGGCGTCCTTACTATAGGACTTGGAAGTGGATTTTATTTAACATCAAATCTAGGCGCTGGACCAAGAGATGGTTTAATGATTGGTTTACAAAAAATAAGCAACCTACCTATATATTCAATTCGAACGGCGATTGAAATAAGCGTTGTTGTCTTGGGATCAATTTGTCTGCTTAATAATATTGATAAATTATTGGGAGAAGTGGTTGGACTTGGAACGGTTATCTTTGCTTTGGGTATTGGCCCATCAGTAGCATTAGGCTTTTACTTGGTCAACAAATTTTCAATGCCTGTAAAAAAATCCAATTGATCAGCCCTAAATTAAGAGGAGGCAATTTTTATTCAACAGCAGCTCTTATCCTCTTGAATCGGTGGGCAAGGATTAGTACCATAAGAACAATAAACGCAACAATCGCCAGGCAGTGGTTTTAGCAAAGTCTTGCAAGACTTGCACTCATAAAAAAATTGACAAGCATCAGTGGGCATTTCTTCCTCAACGGAAAATTCACATTCTGGACATGCAATGACAGATTTTATTTCAATACTCATGGCGTAACAACCCCTTAAACAAAACGCATATCGTCTAAAAACGGAAACTCTTTCCGAACCTTAGAAACTTCAGTAATATCCATTTCGCAAGTATCGTACTCGCTGGTCTTGCTTGTTTGTAATAAAACCTCACCAGAAGGATGGATAACCATGGAAGAGCCGTTGTACTTCAGACCCATGCCATCACCACCGGTACGATTAACACCGACAACGAAACATTGGTTTTCAATCGCTCTAGCGATAAGCAGTTGCTGCCAATGCAACTCTCGAGTATCTGGCCAATTGGCAATAACAAAAATTACCTCAACATCCTTTGCTACTTTACGAAAAATCTCAGGAAAACGTAAATCATAACAAATAAAAACAGCACACTTGGTGTCGGTAATTTCAAAAGTGACCGTCTCATTCCCAGAAGCAAAATACTTACCCTCGTTGGCATAATTAAACGGTTGTAACTTTGAATATCTTGCCACTTCCTGGCCGTAATGATCGAAAACAAAAGCGAGATTATTGGCTTTTTTATTGACAGGCTTTTCCGTAATACCGGCAACAACATTCATCAAATGGTTGAGTGAAAACTGCTGCAGTGCTTGGTGTGTCCTGCAATTAGGAGCTTCGCAATACTTACCCATATCGGCAATAAAACCGGTATTAAACACCTCTGGAAAGACGACCACATCACAACCATCTGCTTTGGCTTTAGTTACAAATTCCTCAGCACGCTTAAGGTTTTCTTCAATATCTTGCCAGCGGATGTCCAGTGAAATTGTTGCTACTTTCATATGGTTTTTGGTGTGATTAATCCTTGCATTATAGTCCAATCGAAATTATGCAAAATTAATTAAGCCGACTATAAAAACAATGAAATTACCAGAGGCCTTTACAGTATTCATTTTAAAATTTGCTGAACGATAAAAATGAATAAAAAGTGCGTAAAAGTATAAAATCAATAGCAGTAGCTATTGATGAGAATTTTTCTGCATTTTTTAGTATTTTTAGCCTCAGCCCCTTGGGATAGGGGATATTTTTCATTTTCCTACGTTAAGTTTTATCACTAGACAACAAGTAGAGTTTCAAAAATTATGCCTTGTAAAAATGAAAAAAAACCCACTGTCAAATTTAAAATGAATACTGTAAAGGCCTCTTGTGGATAAAATAATTGTTCAAGAAGAGGACTTTGACCTCTCAACAGAAGTAAGGCTTGCTCGAGAGGGTAACTTGGCAACTGGCGCTATTGTTAGTTTTGTGGGTACGGTGCGCGACCTTGAGGGTGATTCACTTAGCAGTATGACGCTCGAGCATTATCCGCAAATGACCGAAAAATCACTTGAAAAAATCGTAAGCAATGCAAGAAAGCGCTGGGATATTCAGTCAACAACCATTATTCACCGCATTGGTGAACTTCAAGTCCAAGATCAGATAGTACTGGTTATTGTCACCAGTAAACACCGAGGCGAAGCCTTTGATGCATGCCACTTTATTATGGATTACTTAAAAACTGACGCGCCTTTTTGGAAAAAAGAATCGATTAATAACAAGGATAGCTGGGTTGAATCGCGTGAAAGCGACGACCAGCAAAAAAACCACTGGAAAAACTAAATCGTTAAATCCTCCACTCGATTGATGTTTGTCAACACCTCGAGATGATCAGAAACATCCACTCTAGCTAATTTTCGCCCTCTATACCACAGCGCCATTTTTCGCTCACCACTAACCAAAAACTCATCAAGGCTAGCTCTAAGATCTAACCTAATCAGAGCGAAAGTAGCGTGCATTATCTGCCCATCATGGGCAACACATATCTCAGCCGAAGAGATTGCCATTTTCTCAATAATTTCATCGACCAGCTCGCTACTGACTAATGGACTGTCGCAAGGCAATACAAGTAAATAAGGCGTTGAGCAAACATTAAGTGCAGCGGAAATGCCAGATAAAGGCCCTTGAAAATCAGCCAAATTATCCTCAACCACCTCACCATAAGCTTTATAAACGCCGTGATTACGATTGGCGCTAATTAGAATCTTGCCAACTTTCTCCTGAACAATATC
Organism: Candidatus Thioglobus sp.; assembly: GCA_012959965.1. GTDB lineage: Bacteria > Pseudomonadota > Gammaproteobacteria > PS1 > Pseudothioglobaceae > Pseudothioglobus. Next base: position 2,680 of record DUCF01000039.1, read on the forward strand.
GCAAGCATAGCTAATCATCGGCTTGCCACGAAACTCAATCAAGCCTTTGTCGTCACCACCCATTCTTGAGGATCTCCCTCCCGCTAAAATGACTGCTGTTATCTCATTTTTGTTGATTTTATTCACGTAAAGTCCATTCTTTTTGATTGGAAAAACCTCGTTTTTAACAAGTTATTCTCCATAAGGAAAATCTATTGCAATTGTATAATACACACATTAAAACACCGAGCTTTCTAAGTGCATGAAAAATCAAGCCCTTAACTGCGATTCACCTGTATTTAACCAATCGATGATGAGCGCCGATTCAGCGTTGGATTTTTTGCTTAAGGCTGCACTCGCCCCAAGCAAAACTGAAGCCGTTGACTTGGATGATGCGCTTGGCCGTATTTTGAGTGAAGATATCAACTCTTCAATAAACGTTCCAGGTTTTGATAATAGCGCGATGGATGGCTATACCATTGCTCTCGGTAACGAACATCTCAATAAAACAAATTTACGTTTTTCTATTGTCGACAGAATTCCTGCAGGCTCAACCGGTAACGAACTGAGCGAAGGCTGCGCGGCTCGAATTTTTACCGGCGCCCCCATTCCAAAAGGCGCCAATACCGTCATCATGCAAGAAGAGTGTCAACTGTCTGAAGACGGCTCTCAAATCACCATTGATCGCGCAATTAATCTAAATGAAAACATTCGCCCCACAGGCAATGATATTGTTGAAGGTGGCGTCATTCTGCAAAGAGGTAGGCAGCTTCAACCTCAAGATATCTCATTAGCTGCATCCGTTGGTGTTGGTGGGTTAAGGGTTTTTTCTAAAATTAAAGTCGGTGTCTTTTTCACCGGTGACGAATTGGTTGAGCCGGGCAAACCGCTAACTCCTGGGAAGATTTACAACTCCAATCGCTACGCTTTGGTGGCACTTCTAAAACAAGTGGGTTGCGAGGTTATTAATCTTGGTAATATCGAAGACAAATTCGCATCGACTTGCAACGCCCTCTCAGAACTTTGTGGCAAATGTGACCTCATTATGACCACGGGCGGCGTTTCCGTTGGCGAAGAAGATCACGTCAAGGGCGCGGTAGAATCTCTTGGTGAGTTGAATTTATGGAAAATTCGAATGAAGCCGGGCAAACCATTAGCTTTTGGTAAAGTTGGTAATACCGCCTTTATTGGCCTACCCGGCAACCCGGTGTCCAGCTTTGTTACTTTTGCTATTTTTGCCCTGCCCTTTATTAAAAAAATGCAAGGCAATAGCAAGCATCAATCAAACGCCATTCAAGTTCAAACAAACTTTGATTGCAAGCGTGCCAAGCCAAGACGCGAGTACGCGCGTGCTCGACTGGATTATTCAACGGGAAGTGCCCAAGCGAATCTCTTTCCAAAACAAGGCTCTGATGTTATGAGTTCTATTGTTTGGGCCGACGGTATCATTGAGATTCCTGAAAACACCACATTTGAAGCAGGTGAACTGCTCAATTACTACCCACTGAGCGAGTTAACACGATGAGTAAATTAACCCATATTAACGACAAAGGCGAGGCGCAAATGGTTGACGTCTCTGGCAAAGCCAATACCGCTCGTGAAGCCAGCGCAAGTGCCGTTGTTCGTATGAAAAAAGAAACGCTGAATTTGATTGTTTCTGGCTCGCACACAAAAGGCGACGTACTCGCCGTTGCTCGTATTGCTGGCATTCAAGCGGCAAAAAAATGTTGGGAGCTCATTCCACTTTGCCACCCTTTGATGCTCTCTAAAGTCACTGTGGAACTCACACCAAATGAGAATGAATCAACAATAGAGATTGTTGCCACCGCCAAATTGGAAGGTAAAACTGGTGTTGAAATGGAAGCACTAACAGCCGCCAGCATTGCTGCATTGACCATTTACGATATGTGTAAAGCGGTTGATCGCTTCATGCGTATTGACAATGTGCAATTATTAGAGAAAAAAGGCGGTAAATCCGGTCACTGGAAATTAGAATCATGAATCAGTTAATTGACCCATTTGACCGACACATTACCTATCTTCGCGTATCCGTAACGGATCATTGCAACTACCGCTGCCACTATTGCCGTGATGAAGATCATCAAACGCACACTCGCCGCTCTGAAGTTCTCTCATTCGAAGAAATTGCCAAAATTGTCCGTCTATTTGCCGAACTCGGTGTCACTAAAGTAAGGCTTACCGGCGGTGAACCACTACTGCGAAAAGACATCTTATATTTAACCAAAATGCTGGGGGAGATTCCTGGATTAACCGATATTCCTCTTTCAACCAATGCCCACCTTTTGCCAACAATGGCTAGCCAATTAATGGATTACGGCATTAATCGTCTCAATATCTCCCTTGATACGCTCAACCCTCAACGCCACAAAGACATTACTCGTGGTGGCGATCTTGACATCGTGATTAAAGGCATTGATAAAGCCATCGAAGTCGGCATGGGGCCAATCAAACTCAACATGGTCGTCATGAAAGGTATTAACGACGATGAAATCGAAGAAATGGTGGAGTTTGCGATTGGCAGAGGCCTCGATATTCGCTTTATTGAAACCATGCCTATTGGCCTTGCTGGCATTGAGGCTGTGGACAGACATTATTCAGAGGCGGAAATTCTTGAGCGCATTCAAAAACGTTATGGCAATAAACTCATCGCGCAAAAAGCAAAACAAACCGACGGCCCTGCCAAGGCCTTACTAATCGAAGACACCAATACAAGAGTAGCCACCATTTCGGCGGTATCGAACCATTTTTGCGGCACGTGTAACCGTGTGCGAATGACCGCCAAAGGTGATTTGGTCTTGTGTCTCGGCCAGGAAGATTCAGTTTCCCTGCGTGACGCCATTCGCTCCAGCATGACCGATGACGAAATCAAAGCATTGATTGTCAGCGCCATTACCAAAAAACCAGAAAAACACGTTTTTAGCTCGGTAATCGACAACATCAGCAATCGCCAAATGGTTGAAATCGGCGGATGAATATTCTTTTCTTTGCCTCTCTTAAAGAGAACTTAAACACAGCCTCTGAAACAATTACTATTGACGAAGAGGCAACCGTTGCATCAATTAAAAACCAGTTGATTGAAAGGCACGGTGCAAAGTATTTTCCAAAAAACATACTTTGCGCTGTGAATCACGAAATGGTTGGTGACTACATGGTTGTGACCGAAAGCGATGAAGTGGCATTTTTCCCACCAGTGACTGGTGGATAAGGAATTTTTATGAATAATACAATCAAAATTGGCTTTTTAACGATTTCTGACAGAGCATCTCGCGGTGAGTATGAAGATATTAGTGGCCCTGCCATGCAACAATGGATATCTAGCGCCCTAACGTCGCCCTATGAGAGCGTTGTAAGAATTATTGAAGACGAGCAAGAGCTCATCGAAAAAACCCTAATTGAGCTGAGTGACGAGCTTACTTGTAATGTTATTCTCACTACCGGTGGCACCGGTCCAACTAAGCGGGATGTCACTCCTGAGGCAACGTCGGCAGTATGTGAGAGAATCTACGATGGCTTTGCCGAGCAAATGCGAGCGGTGTCACTGCGCACGGTGCCAACAGCCATTCTTTCGCGCCAAATTGCCGGTACACGTGGCAATAGCTTAATCATTAACCTACCGGGCAAACCGGTTGCGATCGCTGTGTGTTTAGGAGCGGTATTTTTGGCGGTACCAAAATGCTTAGAATTGCTTGATAATTCAATCATGCAGATCGATAAAGATTTTGTCAAACAGGATTTTGGTTAGACGCCTTTCCCAATTGGTAAGCCTCAATTAAGGCTTTTTTTACACCTTCCGTCATTTCGCTCGAATTAAGGCGTTTTGTGGCAACAATCTCAATCTTCTCGAGGCACAACACTTGCTCGTAGTGCTGCCTTAAAAGCTCTAAATCAAGAGATTGATTATCGATACAACCTTCAACACAACCTTTAGCCTGCGAAAAGTGGATAGTCTGATCCATCATTATTTCCAGCTGATAGGAATACAAGCCAATGTCGTGCTCTTGTGCAAGTTGCAGGTAGACCGATTGATAAAAGTCCTCGTGAGAGATAATATTTTCAACATTAATCACACTTTGCAATACGTAGCTCTTTCCTTGATAGTCAAAAGAAAGAGACGCAAGTAATGAGTGAGTGGCTATCACTTTGTCAGAGACATGAAAAGTTTCGGTAATTCTTTGGGCAGCGATTCAATCCGATCAATAACAGAATAGTGCGAGCCAAAAATATCTGAAATATAGCCGTCTGCTTTGTTATCCAGGCTTATGCAATACGGATACATGCCCTTTTGTTGACACTCCTGAACAGCCTTATGGGTGTCTTTAATAAGTACTTTTGAATTGGGCACATCAATATCAGAAGGCTCACCATCGGTCAAAATCAACATCAATTTTTTGTCACTTTGCTGCAAGTCAAGATAATGCGCGCCATGACGAATAGCCGCCCCCATGCGAGTGGAGTATTCAGCCTTCAGATCCGCCAATCTTGACTTAACCGTATCGTCCCAATGTTCGCCGTAACCCTTGATGTGGTAATACATAACTCGCTCACGCGTGTCTGAATTAAAACCGGCAATAGCAAAGTTATCGCCCAATTGCTCAACTGCCCAGCCCAACAAGGAAACCGCCTCTTGCAACAACTCCAAGATAGAGCGGTTTGTGCCAGGAACAATATCATTTAAAGATTCGGATAAATCAAGCAAAAGCAACACCGAAACACTACGTGAATCGTGCTCGAAATCGGTATTAATACGAGTGTCTGGCTGTGAGCCATTCTTGAAATCAATGACGCTACGAAGAGCGATATCCAAATCCAGCTCGGCGCCTTCTTCCTGATACCTTAAGCGTTTTTTGTTTTGCGGCTTTAGAAGGTCCAGCACTCGCTTGAGTTGTTTGACCAAGTTAGAGTGTCTCTCCAATAACTCATCGATTTTAGACGGATCCGAATGAGAGTGAAGACGCTCATACACAGAGACCCAATCGGGCTTATAAGACTTGTGAAAACAATCCCACTCATCATAATAACGCGGTGGAATCGCCTCAACAGCAACAGGCTCCATATCGTTATACAGCTCTGCAATAAACAACTTTTCCCCCTCATCTTCTCTTTCAATAAATCGCCACATCATCCGATTATCATCTCGATAGGAGGCCTCGGTATTATCAAAATACAAATCCGCGAGAGAATCCGATGCTTTCTTGGTTTTGGCAAGAAACGAAATACCCAGAGCCAAACTGTCCTCAGTACTTGTGTTCTTCTTGTTTGTCATTAGCGCCTTGAAACGGGCGGCATAATCCAAGATATCCGCATTGCTATAAGAGTGACTATCATCGATTAATGCACGTGACAACAATGCCGCACGATGCTTAACCCCAGACTGCTTAGTTTCGTCGCAATCAAACTCATCCAGCTCAGGCATTAGATTTCGCCAAATGTCGACCAATCCTGGATAGCGCTTGGCAGATAAATACTCCACACGCGCATCCTCAAACACCTCCGCAAACAACCTTTGATGCGGGCTCAAGTTGTCCGCAATAACAGCTTTGGTGAACTGCTGATGAGCAATCAAATGTGATATCAAGGCCAAATATCGACGTAACGGTGGAACACCATTCAGTTCGCTATAAACATCAGGCAAGCGAATAGTGCCATCTTCGATGTACGGTCGAAAAAATTGCAGTCGTTCAAAATCCGACGAATAAGGGGCATACACATAATCCTTACCCCATAAGGATTTCTGTAGAAGGTAAAGCTGCCTTTCAACATCAATAAACAGTAAACCTTTGCGCTGACGCTGAAAAACTGCACGCGAATCCGAAGTTGATAAAGAGAAAAATGCTTCTTGTTGATCGGGCTGCCTTTTGAAATAACGCAAGCCATAATCAACCCAAGCGTAAGCCCCCTTGTAGTCAAGCCGGCCTAAAATCATGCCAATTTTGGACAACAGCGCCTTAAATGAAGGCGAGCTATGAGTCACGTGAATACCGTGCACAGAATAAGTTGTCTTTGCCAAATGATAGTCAATAAACGCTAAATACTCATCCAATTCATCGGCCTTGGTGTGGTTAATAACTTCCATAAAACTGAGAAGAAAATCCACCAAAAAATCCTTATTTGGGCTTCTTGCAATAGTTTGATAGGAAAAATCGGTGATTTTTTTAATAGACCCTTCGCCAAAATGCTCGCCCACCCAATACATCATACTAATAAAGGTTATGGAAATAGAGGGTCCTTGGCCGATTTTTGCAAAGAATTCTACGCCGTCGTAATACTCGTCCAACAAGGCTGGACTTAATCTTTGTCGAACAGTTTCAATTTGCTTATTGAATTCAGTGTGTACCGAATCAAAAGCACAATGTAATTGGCGGGGCTGGAGTGACTTTGTCATGACTGCTAAGCGCTTGGTCTAGCCAAAGATTGCCTCAATTGAAGTCTGCATTGTTTCGCGGACTTCGGCGTCATCCGTAATCGGCTTTACCATTGCCATCTGACAGGCATCCTTCACACCAACACCACCAACAATTAGCGTCCCTGCATAATTAAGTAATCTTGTTGAGGCACCCTCGTCAAGTCCGTGACCCACTAGCGCTCGAGTGGTGTTGGCAAATTGTACCAATTTAGCGGCTATATTTTGATCAACACCAGACTCTTGAGTGACAATGATTGTTTCCAATTCTTCACTTGCAAAGTCAAAATCCATTGCCACAAAGCGCTGCTTTGTTGACTGCTTCAAATCCTTCATTAGCGATTGATAGCCAGGATTGTAAGAAATAACCAATTGGAAATCGGGGTGTGCTTTTAATAGCTCACCTTTTTTGTCAAGCATTAACTCACGTCTGTGATCTGTTAATGAGTGGATAACCACCATCGTATCTTGACGCGCCTCCACTACCTCATCAAGATAACAAATTGCGCCGTGACGTGCGGCCAACGTTAAAGGGCCATCAATCCATTTAGTGCCATTTGCATCCAACAAGAAGCGTCCAATCAGGTCAGAAGCGGTAATGTCTTCATTGCAAGAAACGGTAATAATGGGTTTATCAAGTTGATGTGCCATGTGCTCAATAAAACGCGACTTGCCACAGCCTGTTGGCCCTTTAACCATTACCGGCAAGCGAGATTGGTATGCAGCAGTGTAAAGCTCAACCTCGTTGGATTGCGCTTGGTAGTAGGGCAACTCCCCTACTTTAAACTGATTTATGTCAAAATTTTCCATCAATACACCCCGAGAATTTGTTTGTTAGATAATAGTAGCTATTTTTGCTATTTTAATGTGAAAATTAACACTTCATTCGCCTAAGAATTTGTCAAACACATAACCTAGAAAAGAGCCTTTTAATGAACAATAGAGACCACTCACTTGATCTAATGCGCGGCGTTGCCATCTTGATGATGATTGCCTTTCATCTGATTTACGATCTTAATGAATTCGGCTTTACGGACATTCCTCTTACCGGTTATTGGTTGACGACGTATTGGCGTTATTTAATTGTTTTCCTATTTCTAAGCTCTGTCGGTATCAGCCTTGTTTTGGCTTACGGCCAACAATTCAATATTGTTAAATTTAGCAAACGGATGGCTCTTCTTGGTTTGGCCGCTTTGGCGGTGTCACTGGGCACCTATCTTATGTTTCCTAATGCTTGGGTTTATTTTGGTATTTTGCACTTGATTTGGGCCTCTTGCTTAATCGCCGTGCCTTTTGTTAGAGTGCCTAATGCATCGCTGCTAATTGGGGTTGTTATTCTAGGTTTGGGGTATTTTAATCTCCCGGATTTATCCTTCTTAAGAGCCCTATTGTCGAACAATCTCCCAAACGCAAGTGTTGATTTCTACCCACTTTTCCCATGGCTCTCTCTTGTCTTTATCGGTATTTTCTTAGGCCACAACCCTTGGCATAAAAAGATCATCACCTACCGTTCAACTTTTACCCAATATTTAGGGCAACACTCCTTGCTTATCTATCTTGTGCATCAAGTGTTGCTCTTTGGACTGGTAGCTGCGATTTATACTTTAACAAATCTATAAATCGTAACAAGCTCAAACGTTGTTACTTATGAACACCTAGCTTTTCTCTCCAACCTGGATATAGCAGATCTGCATCGCCAGGGAATGACTCGAACGCTCTTGCAAACTCGTTGTGCTCTTTGGCAAACTCAATCGGATCGGCGCCAACCTTCCAACATTCAAACGCTTGACGCAGTGACGTCGCACCCGCTGCAGGCGAATCAATGTGGCCATACGCACCACCACCAGAGGTATTGATAACATTACCGTGACCAAGATTCTCGAAGAAGCCTGGAAGGCGTAATGCATTCATACCACCTGAAATAATTGGCGTGGTTGGCTTCATACCAAACCACTCTTGATGGAAGAATGGACCGTCGGCGCTATCACGCTCAATCATATAAGCGATATTTCTATCATCGGCGCCGCCTTCCATTTTGCCGTAACCCATAGTACCCACATGAATGCCCGAAGCACCCATTAAACGCGAAAGCTTAGCCAGTACAAATGCCGTATAACCACGAACTGAAGATGGCGAGGTTATCGCGCCATGACCCGCTCTATGGTAGTGTAAGTATTGGTTAGGGTAGTTACGACGTGCAGTCGTTACCATGCCACAACCGCCAACATAGCCATCCACAAGAAAAGCGACGTGGTGTGCATTTTCACCAAAAGTTTCTAGAATGTAATCTGCACGAGCACACATTTCGTGGTGATCGTCCGCAGTTATATTAGCAGAGAAGATTTTTGCCTCGCCTGTTTTGTCTTGTGCGCGTTTCATTGAATCAGCAACCAAAGGGGTTACATCTTTCATGCGCGCATAAACTTGGTTGCCTTGAGGTTCATCGTTCTTAATAAAGTCACCACCCAGCCAGAACTGATAAGCAGCTTCTGCAAATGGCTTAGGGCGTAAACCCAGTTTTGGCTTAATAATCGTACCGGCAATATAGCCGCCATCTGTACGTGAACGGCCTAATAAATTCCACAGATCCGTAATATCTTTTGACGGACCATCAAATATATCAAGCATTGCCTTTGGCACCCATAAATCTTGCATTTGCGCACATTTCACGTCGCCCATACCTTGGTTGTTGCCAATAGCAAGCGTTAGGAACGAAACAACCATGGCGCGACCATCAATTAGATTGCGGTCAAATAAATCGTTCGGATAGGCGAGCTTCATCCAGCCTTCGGCTTCGTTGATCTCATAAACCATTGCATCTAGGTTTTTGGTAAAGTCGTCCGTTGTCGAAACTTCTACGTTTGTACCTGTCGATGATTCTGCTGCAAAGTGCGATGCAGTGGACAAATAACCGTAACCCTCTGCAGGCGTCATGGTGTAAGCAACCAATATGTGCTGACCTTCTGCGATTAACGTCTCTTCGTCTAAAGACAAGTCAGCATATCTGTTCGATTGATCCATTATGGATTTCCTATCTGTTTAAAAATAGCTTGATTATAGAAGAGTAATTAAATAATGTAAAATAATAAATATTTTATAAATAATAAGTTTTACTTATGATTAATTACACCCTAAAGCAACTGTATAGTTTTGAGGCGGTGATTAGGCTCGCTAGCTATACTCTTGCAAGTAAAGAGCTCAACATAACTCAGCCCGCTGTCTACATGCAAGTGCAGCAACTGCAAGACAATATCGGCATACGACTGCTTGATATTAGCGGTAAAAAAATCACCCCGACCTTTGTTGGTAAAAAACTCCACCAAGCGGCAAGCAATATTATTACCATTGCCGAGGCGTCCAAATTAGAAATTGAACATACACTTAACCCTGACTCCGGTCATCTGCAAATAGCGGTTGCCACAACGGCCAACTCATTCACTTCCAGTTTACTGTCCAAGTTTAAAAAGCGCTACCCGAAGATGACTTTTTACCTAGACGTAACCAACCGTCGAGCTCTACTGGAAAACTTAAGGCAAAACAAAGCAGACCTGGTGATTATGGGTGAACCACCAAAAAACATTCCATTGGCATCCAAAGCGTTTATGGAAAATCCGTTAATTGCAATTGCCCATCCAGATAATACACTGCTAAAGAAAAAGACCATTTCAATTAAAGATCTGAGTCAAGAAACTTTGTTGACGCGTGAAGTGGGTTCAGGAACGCGTATTACCATTGAGCGATTTACCGGACTGGATTTCAACTCAGATATCGAAATTAACTCCAATGAGGCAATCGTAGAGGCAGTTCAAGCAGGCCTCGGTATTGGATTTGTGTCCAAACATTCGGTTAAATTACAACTGGCAAACAATATCATTAAACAACTCGATGTCGCACCCTTTCCAATTATCAGGAATTGGCATATCGTGCATCACAAAAATGCCGAACTCTCGCCAATTGCTAGGCGTTTTAAGCAGTTTGTGATTGACAATACAGAGGGTAAATAACCGAACTAACTTCTATATTCGGCGTTTATTTTGACGTAGTCGTAAGAGAAGTCAGTCGTCCAAACACTTTCAGAAGTTGGGGCTTCGCCCATCTCTATGCAAATAACAATATCAGCTTTTGCCATCTCAGCACTGCCCGCTTCCTCGGTGTAATTAACATCCGGCTCGCCAGCAGTGATAATCGGCAGTTCGTTTAAGTAAATATTAATATCTTCAATAACAAGACCGCTCACTTTTGCTCGCCCAACCGCCGCTAAAATCCGCCCCCAATTTGCATCACTGGCAAATAGTGCTGTTTTTACCAATGGCGAATGCGCCACAGTGTAAGCCACCTCCAAACAGTCATCGTTTGTTGCCAAACCACTGGCGCAAATTTCAACAAATTTAGTTGCACCTTCGCCGTCTCTAACAATCTTATGCGCCAAGTCTTGCGTTAGCTTATTAAGAGCTTCTTGAAAGGATTCAAGGCAATCAGAAAGCTTGGTGTCTGCTTGATTCGTTGCACTCAAAGTGAGTGCATCGTTGGTTGAAGTGTCGCCATCAACGGTAATGCGGTTAAAGGATTGATTCACGGCTTGTGCCAAGCAAGCTTGCAACTGTTGTTGAGAGGCACAAATATCGGTGACAATAAAACTTAGCATGGTTGCCATATCAGGGCGGATCATGCCAGAGCCCTTGGCAATACCAGTCAGTGTTATTATTTTACCGTCAAATTCAAATGTTTCTGAGTGACATTTATCAACCAAATCGGTGGTTAGTATTCCCTCTGCCACTTGATTCATGTTTTCTTCAGACAATCGCTCTGCCAGCTTTTCTGCATTATCCTGAAAAGGCGCAAGAGGCAATAACTGCCCAATGACACCGGTAGAAAATGGCAATATTTGTTCTGGCTTTAAATCAAGAACGTCAGCAAATATCTGACAACTCTGATACGCATGTTCAAAGCCCTTTTCACCCGTGCCAGCATTGGCATTACCACTATTAATTAACAAAGCACGAACATCGGATTGCAAATGGTTTTTCGCCAATAGAACGGGTGCAGCACAAAAGACGTTCTGCGTAAAAACCGCAGCGGTTTCACTGCCCTCTGGCAAGGTAATAAGGGATAGGTCTAGCGCGTTATTTTTTTTGATGCCGCTGGCGATTGACGAGCATTTAACGCCGGCCACTTGAAGTAAGTCATTACGCATTGGAAAACAATAAAATAATTAGGATAAATTGATTTTACCCAATTTGACAATAGGCTCTACTATATTACAATTGCGAGCTGTCCAACCTATTAAAGGCAAACATCAAAACCGCACCAAACACAACCATCATGAGTGCGGGTACTGCCGCTCGCTCAAACAACCCTTCCGCACTAAGTTCGTACACTCTTATGGCGAGCGTATCCCAGCCAAAAGGCCTTAGCAGGTAAGTGGCAGGCAATTCTTTCATCACATCAACAGCGACCAATAAAGCTCCTGCCATAATACCTGGTGTCATCATTGGAAGATACACCTGCCAAATCAAGCGAAAGCGTGAGGCGCCAAGGAGTCGAGCGCTTTGCTCAAATACTGGCTTAATTTGCTCACTAGAAGCGTTAGTTGAATTGTAAGCAATCGCCATAAATCGAGAGACATAAGCAAACAACAACAAAGCAATGGAGCCAAATAGAAAATGATTAAGGGATGAGCCACCAAAGTACTCACTAATAAGAGAGATATTTTGCACTCCGTACATCAAACCAACTGCCATCACCGAGCCCGGCAAAGCATAGCCTAGAGTAGAAAAACGAATCAATGTTTGCAAAACCCTGCTTTTACTTTTACATCGACTTGGCAAAGCCAATACAGTGGCAACGGTCACTGTTAGCGCGGCTGCGCTCAATGTCAGAATGGCTGTTGAGGTGAAAAAACTGACGTATTTGCCACTCCACTCTTTGGCAAAAATATCCACACTCCAAATAATTATTTGCAATATTGGCATCGCGAACGAGAGCATAAAAACTGAAAAAACAAAGGCAAACAATAACCAGCCAACCCAGCCATTGGCAGTATACGGCCTGATATGTGAAACATCGGTTGAATAATATTTGGCTTTTCCTCGTGCCCTTCTTTCAAAGTAAATCAAAAAGAAAGCGACCAAAACCAATAGAGATGCCAACTGAGCCGCGACTTCAATCGAGCGAAAATCCCCCCAAGCCGAATAAATAGCAGTGGTAAATGTCGAATAATTGAACAATGAAACAACACCGAAATCCGCCAAAGTTTCCATTAATGTAACCAACAAACCCGCAGCAATAGCTGGGCGTGCAAGTGGTACTGAAATTTTCCAAAAAACACGAATAGGGCTAGCACCAAGCATTTTTCCGGCTTCAATCATATGAATTTTTTGGCGCTTAAAGGAAGCGCGCGCCATCATATAAACATAGGGATAAAACACCAAAATAAAGGTTAGGATAATAGCCCAGTGGCCTGAGCGAATATCAAAACCCGACAAACCTAGAGCCTCTCTCATCCAAACTTGGGCATAACCAGAATAGTCAAAGACACCCAAATACACAAAAGCCAAAACATAGGCTGGAATTGCAAATGGCAAGAACAACGCCCACTCCAACCAACGGCGCCCAGGAAACTCCACCATCACCACCAAGTACGCCAAAATCGCACCCAAAACACTAACACCAAGCCCAACACCAAACAGCAAAATAACGGTGGAAATAACAAGGTCTGTCAATAGAGTTTGAGCGAAATGCGTCCACAATTCACCGCCCGGTAAAAGCCACGCAGAAGCAACGACAAAAATTGGCGTGGCCACGGTGAGTGCCAATAGCACAATCCAGATATTTGTTTTAAAGCAGAATCGATCCACTGTTATCTAGCCTTTAAAAAAGACAATATTTTAATACGAAAAAACTCAAGACTCTTTCGAGCTTTGGGTCTCATTGTAGATTTTTCCTGTTGATTATTTATAACCAATCCTTTGCATCAACGCCACAGCGTCTGCTTGCAAAATACCAGCAATCGCAAGATTCATATCGTCTTGTTTGAAAGCACCCCAAGCCGATACAACTTCATCAGAAGCAACACTTTGATTGGCTGGATATTCTTTATTTAACGAGCCATAAATTGCTTGCGCTTTAGCCGATGACAACCATTCTAGCAATTGGATTGCACCTTCTGCATTAGAAGCGTGTTTTGTCACACCTGCACCAGACACATTAACGTGCACACCCGATGTTTCTTGGTTCGCCCAGAAAAGACTTAACGGCGCACCTGGTGTTTCTTCGATCAAACGACCAAAGTAGTATGTGTTTACCAAGCCAACATCGCACTGACCAGCAAGAATTGCATTCATCACATGAGAGTCCTTTGCGTTAGGTGTGGCTGCAAGGTTATTTACCCAGCCACTGACAATTGCCTCAGCGCCCTCTTCACCTTCATTATGAACAATTGAAGCCACTAGAGATTTGGTGTAAATCTTTTTACTGGTTCTAAGGCAAAGTCTGCCCTGCCATTTGTCATCAGCCAAATCAGCGTAAGTAGACAATTCAAATGGATCAACACGCTCTGTGCTATAAACAATTGTTCTGGCGCGAACAGAAAGACCCATCCATAAACCCTCAGGATCTCTTAAATGAGACGGGATATTATTCAAAAGTGTGTCCGTCAAAACGGAGCGAAAAACATCTTGTGTACCGGCATACCAAAGATCGCCAGCATCAACCGTCATAAACATATCAGCCGGCGTATTATTACCCTCTAATTTCATGCGCTCGATCAAGTCACCGCCCTTGCCAGTAAGGTAATTAACCTCTATGCCAGTATCTTTAGTGAACTGCTCAAATAAAGGTTGGATTAAATGCTCTTTTCTTGAACTATAAACGGTGACTACGTCATCCGCTGCAGCTTGAATTAAAGTAATTGAACCTACGACAAGGGTCGCAAGTGCCAAAATAGACACGATAATACGCTTTGTAAGCATTGGTTGTTCCTGTGTGAATAGGTAGTTTAATTACAAATGATAATCAATATCATTTGCATATGATACACAGTATCAATTAATATGCAACTTTTTTTTATCAATTTGGCCTATTTTATCGGCAAAATTTTCAGCTTCATTTTGATCGTGTGTTACGAGGATTGAGGTAACCCCTTCTTTCTTTAAGATCTCTCGAACTTCCTGGACTAATTGGTCGCGATGGGACTTATCTAAACTTGAAAAAGGCTCATCTAATAAAAGTAGTTTTGGCGAGGTTGCCAGTGACCTAGCTAAGCAAACTCGCTGCTGCTCACCACCTGAAAGCTGGTGCGGATATTTTTCCTCTATCCCTTCAAGACAGATTAATTGCAACAATTCGCTAACTTTTTTTACCTTATTTTCTTTACTTAACTCATTGATTCCAAAACAAATATTTTGAAAAACAGTCATGTGAGGGAACAAGGCGTAATCCTGAAAAACCATGCCAATTTCTCTTTGCTCTGCTCGCACTTGATGCGTACCGTTACTGCTTAAGTCATTACCATCTAATACAACAGTGCCACTCTGTGCTGACTCCAGCCCAGCAATAAAACGAAGTGCCGAACTTTTACCACTGCCGCTATCACCAAGCAGTGCAAAAATATCGCCACTTTCAAGCACTAGATTAAAGCCCTCTAATACTTGATTATCTTCAAATGAAATTGTAAGGTCAGAAACACTTAACATGCTAAATACAAATAGTAATGATTCTCATTATTATATAAGAAAAACTTTTTTTTGCAATATATACCTAATTAATCATTGTTGAGTTTGACTGTAAGGACTAAACAGATAACATAAAATAACCATCATGGATTCAATTAGTCGCAGCAAAGCCAGCCAAAAAGTTACCCTCGTCGGAGCAGTAATCGATTTTTTACTGTCTGTTCTTAAAATTGTTGTCGGCTTTATTGGCAATTCAGGAGCGCTTATCGCAGACGGTATTCACTCATTTTCTGACTTACTCTCTGACTGGGTTGTTTGGTATGCTGCCAAACACGCAGGCGAGGAGCCTGATGCCGAACACCCCTACGGCCATGAGCGATTCGAAACGGCTGCTACATTAGGGCTTAGTATTTTTCTTGCCATTATTGGTACAGGCATTATTTTTGACGCCGCACAGCGCCTATCGGACACTGGTCAAATAAGTTACGCTCCTTGGTTGCTTGCTGTTGCTGCTCTTTCGATTGTTAGTAAAGAAGCTTTGTATTGGTATACAGTGATTGTTGCCAAGAAAGTCAAATCAAATATGCTTAAGGCCAATGCTTGGCATCATCGTTCCGACGCATTTTCATCCGTCGTGGTATTAGTTGGTATTTATGGCGCCGCAAATGGTTACTTTTATTTAGACTCTATTGCAGCAATTATTGTTGGCCTAATGATTGTCTTTATTGCCTGGAAATTGGGCATTGACGCAACAAAAGAACTGGTAGATACCTCGATCGATGCTGAGGATATTGCAAGGCTGCGTGCAGCACTCTCTGAAATTCAAGGCGTTAATAGTGTCCACTCTCTACGTACAAGAAGAAACGGTCATAAGATTTCAGCCGATGTGCACGTACAGGTAAATCCATTTTTATCGGTTAGCGAAGGACATATCATTAGTGTCAGTGTCGAGCGTGTTGCTCAAAATTGTGTTGAAGGTCTGAGTGACGTCACTGTTCATATCGACCCTGAGGACGATGATGACGAAAACACCCCTTATGAAGATTTGCCTGAACGCGCTCAGGCCAGAAGAATTCTGCAACAAGCACTAAAACTTGAACATTGCGACTACGAGATCGAGCGTACACAACTGCATTATCTTGACGGTAAAATTTTGGTGGACTTCTTTCTTTCCCTTGACTGCCTACAAACTGTTGATGCTCAAGAAATCAACAATCAACTATCGAGCATTGTCGGACAATTGCCTGGTTTTGGTGAAGTTAAGGTGTACTTCGGTTAGTACGTTATAGCGCGTGGTAAGCGTGACAAATAGCACCAGCCAATGCATCCGCGGCATCCGCTTGTGGTGCCTTGTTAAGCTTTAATAATTGTTGCACCATAAAAGAGACTTGATCTTTTCCTGCGTGCCCATTGCCAACAATCGCCTTTTTAATTTGATTGGGACTGTAATCCACAATAGGTAGGTCTTGCGTTCCAACAGCTGAAATAATCGCCCCACGTGCGTGCCCTAACTTAATCGCAGCGTCCGGATTGGGTCGATCGGGACGCATGAATGCCCGCTCAATAACAACGATATCGACTTCGTTTTTTTCGAGTATTTCCTTAATGCCTTTAAAGATTGTAATAATGCGTTGATTGAAATCACCCTCGGTGCGAATACAGCCACTTGAAAGGTAGGTAAACTTAAGTTTGTTTGCAGTAATAAGGCCAAAACCGGTGATTCTCGAGCCTGGGTCAACGCCAAGTATATTCATGGTCGCTATTCTAACAGCTATAATCTTTTGCTTATTATTAAAAGGCGCAGCCCATGGCCATTATTGATTTATCGCAACACAACTTTGACGAAACCATTGCTAATAACGAAATCATCATGCTTGATTTTTGGGCCCCTTGGTGCGGACCTTGCTTACAATTTGCGCCCACTTTTGAGCAGGCTTCAGAACAAATCGACAAGGTGGTATTTGCCAAAGTCAACACCGAAGACGAGCAACTCTTAGCGTCTCGTTTTGCCATTCGCTCCATTCCAACACTGATGATTTTTCGCCAAGGTATTAGCATTTTTTCACACCCTGGTACGCTGGCAGTTGCCGATATTAAAGATTTAATTGAAAAAGCAAAAGGTCTCGATATGGATTCTGTTAGAAAAGAATTGATCGAAGAAGGCAAGTAAGCTAGTCAATAAACTTGGCGTATCGCTCTTCTTTAAACCCTACAACAACCACTCCTTCGCTGACAAGTACCGGGCGTTTTATCAATGTTGGCTGTTCAATGAGTAACTCAATGGTGATATTATTTTTCTGCACTTCAGAAAGCGATCGATAAGTAGTGGATCGTTTATTTACTAATACTTCCCAACCAATCGACTCAATCCAAACCTCAATCGTGTCAACCGACAATGGATTTTTTCTGAAATCTATAAACTGGTAATAGGTGTTGTGGGCGCTTAAATACTTGCATGCTTTTTTGACTGTGTCGCAATTCTTGATGCCGTAAACTGTAATCTCAACACTCATAAACTACCTCTACCGACCGAAGGGGGGCTGTTTAAACTTTTCACGCATCCAGTTAAGCGCTCTGAAGGTAACCTCATTCCCAATAATTTTGCGCTCAAGGCGCTTTTTCCCTGGAAACTCCATCAAAAACAAGCCGACAATAATAGCCAGAATGCCTTGGCCTGGAGTAAACAGCATAACAAACCCTAAAATAACCAAGGAAAACCCTAGGATACTTCTACCAACAACAGCAACCAGATGGCCGAAATGCTTAATTTCTAATTTATGATATTTTGCATTAGTGAAATAATCGTGCGGAATTTTGGAAACCAAAAATGGTGTAAAAATCAGACTAACAACAAAAATCAATGCCGAAACTGTGACGATAAGAACGATGTAGTCCTCAAATTGAGCGAAGATATTTAGGACAAAATCTAGCATGTTAAAAGAAAGGTAACAGGGCCGTCATTAACAAGGGATACTTGCATATCAGCGCCAAAAACACCAGATGCGACATCACTATGTTTAGCCTTGAAACACTCAACCATGTAGTCATATAGTCTCTCAGCCTCAACAGGAGGCTTCGCTGTAGAAAATCCCGGCCTTGTGCCGGACTTGGTGTCCGCCGCCAAAGTAAATTGAGAGATTAGCAATATGCCGCCAGCAATGTCGCTGACACTTAGATTCATCTTGTCTTGTGAATCGGCGAATACACGATACGAAAGCAACTTATTAATCATCTTGTCTGCCTCAATCAACGTGTCATTTTTCTCAACACCAATAAAAACCAACAAGCCTTGATTAATCGATCCAACGGTAGCATCTGCAACCACAACACAGGCGGACGACACTCTTTGGATTAAGGCTTTCATATTCTCTATCTAAGACGACAGATAAGAGATATCAGCTACCGACAAAAATAACGCTCTAACACGGCCAATTAACGCCAACCTTGCTTTGCGTAAATCTTGATCTTCGGCATTCACCATGACATTATCAAAGAATGAGTCAATCACAGCCTTCAAACCCACAAGAGAGGTCATAATCGCTTGATAGTCTTTCTGACCACTGAGTTGATCAGATACAGCTTTGGTAGCCTCAAAAAGAGCAATTTCAGAGTCTTCGAGCAGCAAGGTTGCGTCCACCTCAACGCCAGATTCGCAATCCTTCAACATGTTGGCAATGCGCTTATTGGCTGCAATCAGGCTGGCCGACTCACTTTGCTGGGTAAAGGCGTTTAACGCCTCAACTCTTTGATGGAAATCAAGTGGCGATTCTGGGCTAACCGCAAGCACCGCTTCAAACACGTTGCCATCAACTTTGTTGTCTCTGTAATACGCCTTTAAGCGCTCCATCATAAATTGATAAATCTTCGGTGACACGGTTTTATCAACCGAGTCTGTATGCAAATTCAAAGACGCTTCGATCAGTGCTTTTAAATTAAGCTCAAGTTTTGCTTCGACAAATATTCTCAACAAACCAAGTGCTAGACGTCTAAGGGCATAAGGATCTTTCGAGCCGGTTGGCCCTTGACCAATGCCATAAATACCAGTGATAGTATCCAGCTTATCAGCAATTGCCACCACAAGGCCGCTCGGCGTTGAAGGTAAGTCGTCACCGGCAAATCTTGGCTGATAGTGTTCTTTAATAGCGTCCGCTACTGCGTCAGACTCACCGTCGTTTTTGGCGTAATAGCCGCCCATCACCCCTTGAAGATCGGCAAACTCGCCTACCATTTCACTCAACAAGTCGGTTTTTGCAAGAAGCCCCGCTCTTGCGCAAGAATCCGCATCAACACTAATCATTCCTGCAATGGTGCCACTCAACTTCTCTATACGCTTTGCTTTGTCACCCATAGAGCCCAACGACTTCATAAACAGTACTTTATCCAAATCAACCAACCTGTCTTCCAATCGCTTGGCTTTGTCCTGCTCCCAGAAAAATTCAGAGTCCGCTAATCGTGGACGAATTACGCGCTCATTGCCATTAATAATGACGGATAAATCACTTGACTCAATATTAGCCACTGATATGAATGCTGGCAGTAAATTGCCATTTCCATCAATCATATGAAAATATTTTTGATGCGATTTCATTGCTGAAATCAACGCCTCTTCAGGCACAGCTAAAAACTTCTCATCAAAATGCCCCGAAAAGGCTTTCGGGTATTCAACCAAAGCGCACACTTCATCCAGTAGCGACTCGTCAATGATCGCTGCAGCATTATTGACTTTGGCGACAGAATTGACTTGCTCGCGAATCGCTTCCTTACGAATATCAAAGTCCACTTCAATATCGGACTTTTGCTTCATAAGACCTTGATATTGACTAGCGTGAGTGATCTCAAACGACTGTTCGCCGGTGAATCTCAAGCCGCGCGTCGTATTACCACTATCAAGTCCCATAATACTTGCTGGAACAACAACGTCATCCAACAACATCACCAACCAGTGTACTGGCCGAACAAAAGAATAATCCAAATCACCCCACTGCATTGCACGTGTAATTGGAATATTGTTAATAGCTGTTTCTACAGCGCTTGGTAGAAGTGTTTTTGTCTTCTCACCCGCTTTTTCAGATTTAAAAAAGTAATACTCTTTATCGCCCAATGTTTGCTTTTCAAGAGCGGAAACGTCAACGCCATTTGAGCGTGAAAAACCCTCAATTGCTTTCTCTGGTGCGCCAACCGCAGGACCTTTGCGCTCAATCAATTGGTCCTCTTGTTCGGACTGTAAATTAGCAATAGAGACGGCCAAGCGTCGAGGAGTGCTAAACGCCTTGACCTCGCCCATGGTTAAATCAAGCGATTTAAGCTCAGCAACAAGATTGTCTTTTAATGCGTTTGATAGTTTTTTAAGAAGCTTTGGAGGTAGTTCCTCCGTGCCCAATTCCAATAGGAAGTCATGCGTTTTCATGCAGGGTATTTTAGCGTATTGGCGATTTTAGATTTGTCTAGATAAGTCTAAATCTTAAACGACCTTTTTCGAGATCAATCATCACCGCTTTGCCTTTCAGCTTATCGGGTGTTTGATCAAATTGTTTGTAAACACCGCCAATGGAGATTAGTTGCGCATCAAATTCTTGAATATAGATAGTCGCCGCCTCATTTTCAATACCCGCTATAACTTTGCCAGCCACCGATTGATAAGCCCAAACACTTTGCTTAGCAACCAATTCACTTTCTTTTTCGGCCACATCCAGCAACACCAAATCACCTTTATCAACAACAACTTGATCGTCGCTGGTCAGTCGGTGATTAACAACGGTAGGTGGTACTGTTTTTAACGCAACCTTTGGCTCCTGAATATCTGGATTGACTTTTTTTATTTTGACTGACTTTTTTGCATCTGGAAAATGCGCTAAGCCAGAAAAGTTAGCAAAATCAATAAGTTCTTGTTTGCTTGAACGAATACCAATTACTATCACTTGGTTTTGCACCAAGATCTCCAACATTACTGCAAGTTCATTAGCTTGAAGTTCGTCGCTTTTTACTTCAAGAATAACGGGCAAATCCTGCAAATCATCCTTAAAAGATCTGGACTCTAGTAGCGTCGAAAAAGTATCACAATCGCTTGAATCCACAACGATATTCGCTATGGACTCAGAATTAGTGGAAAGCTTAAATGCCATAGAATGTGCCAACTGTCATCAACTTACTTATCGGAGACGACGATTGAACCACGGCTAATTAGTTAACCCTAAAGAAGAACATAATTTCAGTGTCAAACACGCTTTGATCTGGCGCCATTGGTAATGGCGATGCCTTGTAAACAGCACGCTCAATTGAGTTTCTGAACGATTCTGCTTTATCACTATCATCGATAGTACAGTCTTGAACATTAACGGCCTCGACATAGCCATCTTCATCTTGAATAATATAAACGTCACAACCCCAGTCGTCTTCTGCACCCATATAACGCCATTCTTCTTTAACTCGTGCAGCAATTAAACCGATGTAACTGGACTTCAATTTAGAGAATTGATCTTCAACCACCAGCTCTCTTTCTTGATCCTCTTCTGCTTGGATTTCTTGCGTCAGTGATCTCTTTTCTTGATCCTTCTCAAAGAGTTCAGCTTCAGCAGCACGCTCTTTCTCCAGTTGTTCTTTTTTCTTGCGTTCTTCTTCAGTAAGTTGCTTGGCGAGCTCTTCTTGCTCTTCTGCCTCTTTTGCCTTAGCCTCTGCCTCTTGAGCTTTGAGCTCAGCTTCAACGGCTTTGGCTTCAGTCTCTTTTCTTACTTCGTCCGCCAGCTGTTTTTGCTTTTCAGCCTCCAGTGCATCCGCTTCAGCTAACTCTTTCCTCTTGGACGCATCCGCTGCCTTAGCTTCCGTTACTTTTCTTTCTTCGTCGGCTACTTGTTTTTTCTTTGTTGCTTCTTTAGCCTTTTTTTCCTCATCTTTTCGATGCTCTTCAGCATGTTTTTGTGCTTTTTTAGCGGCCTCAGATTGCTGTATCTCGCTCTCTAATTTGTCTTGCTTTTTTTGCTCAAGATCAACCAGCCTTTGTCTT
>DUCF01000040.1 GCA_012959965.1 Candidatus Thioglobus sp.
AAATCTTTATTACTGGCCTTCTCAAAAGTCGCTGCGTCGGGGCCGTGCAAGCTCATGGTGTTGTGTAGACTGGCACCGCCCGGCACAAAACCCTCGGCTTTGGCATCGTATACACCTTCAATCAAGCCCATAAATTCACTCATGATATTACGATGGAACCACGGTGGGCGGAATGTATCTTCAGCCACCATCCAACGTGGTGGGAATATAACAAAGTCACAATTGGCAACACCTTTTCTCGAGGAGGGCGAAGTAAGTACAGTAAAAATAGAAGGGTCACAGTGATCAAAACTGACGCTGTTAATAGCATTAAAGCGACTTAGATCGTATTTGTAAGGGGCGTAATTACCATGCCATGCCACCACATTAAACGGCGAGTGATCCAGAGTTGAGCGCCACAACTGACCACCAAATTTATTAAATAATGTAAACGCACCGACAGTGTCTTCATAGCTCGCAACCGAGGTTAAAAAATCTCTAGCACTGGCAAGTCCGTTGGCACCAATAGGGCCTAGATTTGGAAGCTCAAAAGGAGTGCCGTAGTTCTCACAAACATAACCCCTAGCAAAATTTTCAGAGTCTTTTAACGCCACCTGAAACTTCAAACCTCTAGGAATAACACAAATCTCTTTGGGTGCAACATCGAGCACACCCATCTCCGTAGAAATACAAAGAGCACCTTGCTGTGGCACGATTAGCATTTCGCCATCGGAGTTATAGAAATAACCCTCCATATCACTATTAGCAGTGTATGAATAGATACCAACACCCACTTGAGTGCCGACAGAGCCATTGCCGCAAATCGCAAAAAGACCTTCGATAAAATCGGTTTTAGCCGATGGCTCACTTTGTGGATTCCAGCGCATTTGGTTGGGACTACTAATCACGTCCTCGGCTGAGAGTGATAAGCCTCCATGAGATGCAGGCACAAAATCTGTTGTTATGACGCTCGGACGAATACGATACAACCAAGAGCGTCTATTACTCTCCCTTGGCGCGGTAAAAGCACTGCCAGAAAACTGCTCAGCGTAGAGTCCATAAGCGCATTTTTTCGGTGAATTGCGGCCAACAGGCAGTGCTCCAGCTAACGCTTCAGTCTCGAAGTGATTGCCAAAGCCACTTTGGTATCCTCTATTGTCAGTTTGCAAACTCATGTCACATTCCTCGCTAGGTTATTGCTCAATTTTAGATGACGCCGCGCTCTTTTTGATCTTGCTCGATGGAGTCAAACAAAGCCTGGAAATTGCCTTCGCCAAAACCCTCATTGCCTTTTCTTTGAATAATCTCAAAGAACAATGGACCAATGACAGTATCGGTAAAAATTTGCAGTAACTTATCCTCTTCACCAACTTTATCAATCGCCTCTCCGTCAATCAATATTTGATTTTTCTTTAAACGGGCCACGTCTTCACCGTGATGAGGTAAGCGCTTATCAATGCCATCAAAGTAGGAATCGGGTGTTGACATGAAGCTTATGCCATCAGCACGAAGCGATTCAACCGTCTGGTAAATATCATCACTGCCCAGTGCAATATGCTGAATTCCTTCACCATTATGAATACTTAAATACTCTGCAATTTGGCTTTTGTCATCAGACGACTCATTGATAGGGATACGAATTTTTCCACATGGACTGGTCAATGCACGCGACTTGAGGCCGGTCAATTTTCCCTTAATATCAAAATAACGAATCTCTTTAAAATTAAACAAATCGCCATAAAAATTAGCCCATTTGTCCATATTGCCACGCTCAACATTGTGCGTAAGGTGATCAATATAAGTCAAGCCTTGGCCGACAGGATGTTGATCAACACCAACAATTGGGACAAAATCAATGTCGTAAATATTAATGGCTTTATAACGATCGACTAAGTACAAAAGCGAGCCACCAATACCACGAATCGCGGGTATTTGCAGTTCCATCGGTCCAGCACCAGAAGCAATAATTTCAACGCCTTTTTTCTTTAACTCACTAACAGCAAAGTTTGCGTCTTCTACACGAAACGCCATGGCGTTGGCACTCGGACCGTGCGTCGAATAGAACTCATGGCTTTGGCCTTGGACCTCATTGTTAAGAATAAAGTTGATGCCGCCTTGGCGATAAAGAGTAACGTTCTTACTTCTGTGTCTAGCAATCGCCACAAAGCCAAGCTGCGTAAACAATTCAGCCAATTGTTCAGGCTTGTTTGATGCGTACTCAACAAATTCAAAGCCGTCTGTTTTTAGTGGATTTTCCCAAGTTTTAATCATTGTTTTTTCTCCTAATAATTTTACAAAACTCTATTAATTCATCGCAAAGAGTGGCTCTTCCATGCCCATCTCTTGTGCAGATTTAATCGCCAACTTTACCTCGGATAAAGTTAGGTCAAATAATTGGTCAAACGATTCAATCACAAAGTAAATTGGTTGATATATATCAATACGGTAAGGTGTTCTTAGGACCTCAAGTAAATCGAATTTCTTCACGATAGGCTTGTCACTTAAGGCGTGCTGCAACTCACCAATGGAAGACACTAGGCCGGCTCCATATGCGCGATTACCGTTAGCTGTCTTAATTAAGCCAAACTCAACGGTGAACCAATACAATCTCGCCAACATCACTCTTTCCTCATTTGTTGCGCCCACTCCCGCCAAGCCATAAGTGTGGGTAAAGTGTGCAAACTGAGAATCAGTTAATAAAGGTGTATGACCAAATACCTCATGAAAAATATCAGGCTCTTGTAAATAATCCAGTTCTTCCGTTCTCCTAATAAAACTGGCAACGGGAAATTGTTTATTTGCTAGTAAATTAAAAAAACGATCAAAGCCAATCAATGTCGACACGGGTGTCACCGACCAGTCAGAACTTTGCTGTATTTTTTTACTCACTTCATCGCACTGAGGGATGCGATCGCTTGGAAATGACATCTTCTCCAATGCGTCAATATAAGAATCACAAGCAGCATTCTTTAACGCAGGCGTTTGTCGCTCAATCAATGTCTGCCAAACCTTGCACTCTAACCCTGTGTAATGTATCTTGCCAAACTCGTCTGGAGTTTTTGCAAGGTAAGTTGTCATCTTCATGTCAACCCTTGTTATTTATATAGTATTATTGTAGTAAATAAATAGAGAAGAATGTATGCGTATCGAGCCTATATTCAAGAATATATGCAGTTTTTATGCGTGTTTTCTTTATTTCATGCAGTTATGTATGCACATATTGCAAAACGGTGTATAATCAGCGTCTCATGAAAACGCCAGAATCCCAATTAGACGAGTTTGACATTAGACTGCTCAATGCTCTTCAAGAAAACTCACGACTCACCAGTATCGAGCTGTCTCAAGTTGTTCACTTATCACCCACACAATGCCAAAGACGCCTAAAGAAACTTGAAGAATCTAGCGTTATATCCAATTACTCTGCCATCCTAAATCGCGAAAAGGTGGGTTTTGAAATCATTGCCATTATTAACGTTTCATTAGGCAAACACACGCATTTTCCGGGTGAAGACTTTAAAAAACTGGTTAACGCGCACCCTGAGGTACTCGAATGTTGGACGATGATCGGTGAATACGACTTTATGCTGAAAGTAGTCGCAAAAAATCTGAATGACTTGACCAATTTCATGATGAAAGAATTGCTCGATATGCCTATTGTTGCTAATATTCGCTCCAATATTCTCCTGCAACAAATCAAGCTAACAACCGCCCTACCGTTGTAACCTTCTTTTCACCAAATATATCTCCTAGCGCGTCTTGTGCGTAGCAAAGATACTCTGTATAATTGTCGTTTTTTCCAAATTCAATAGGTAACAACGTGAATTTAATCGATCAAATCGAAAACGAGCAACTAAGATCAGACATTCCTGAATTTTCTCCAGGTGATACAGTTATCGTTCAAGTAAAAGTCCGTGAAGGCAACCGTGAAAGACTTCAGGCTTTTGAAGGTGTTGTTATCGGCAAGAAAAATCGTGGTATTGGCTCAGCATTTACAGTAAGAAAAATCTCTCATGGCGAAGGCGTTGAAAGAGTTTTTCAAACCCACTCATCATTGATTGACAGTGTGACTGTTAAGCGTTGCGGTAAAGTTCGTAAAGCGAAACTTTACTACTTACGTGGCCTTACAGGTAAAGCAGCTCGTATTACTGAGAAGCTTAAAAAGAGATAAGCGAAACCTTATTTTAAAAATGCCAGTTTTTACTGGCATTTTTTTTGCCTGATAAAAACCCCACTATCAAATCGAAATGGTTTGCGCAAATGTATCACACTCTCAAGTAGAATGATTACCCATGGACACCGCATTAATCGAGCAATTTATTGATCACTACTGGCTCAGCTCTGGCGCCAGTAAAAACACCTTATCAGCTTATCGTTCCGACCTTAGTATCTTTCATAAATGGCTAGGCAAGCAAGCATTCTCATCGGTAGACCCAAAAAACATTCAAGACTATTTCAAAGAACGCCAACAAAAAGGCATGAGTGCCTCAACGCAGGCTCGCATCCTCACTTGTATGCGTCTATTCTTCCACTATCTCCACGACAATGAACTGATCAATAGCAATCCTGCAGCGGAGCTATCACACCCCAAGCAAGAGCAAAAATTGCCAATTTTCTTAAACATCAACGAGGTCGAAAGACTATTAGATACCCCAGATAATGCCACTACACTTGGCAAGCGTGACAAGGCCATGCTTGAGTTGCTTTATTCGTGTGGATTAAGGGTTTCTGAGTTGATTAATCTCAATTATCACAACATCCACCTACGAGATGAATACATTCGCATTCACGGTAAAGGCAACAAAGAACGGATGTTGCCAATGGGTGAGATTGCGATTGATTATTTAACAGTTTACGAACAAGAAGCAAGGCCTCTACTACTCAAAAATGGCCAGTGTGACAGTTATTTCCTCTCTAACCGTGGCAAAGCCATGAGTCGTCAGAATTTCTTCTACATCATCAAATCTTACGCCACGCAGGCTGGGATAGATAAACCACTATCGCCGCATTCGCTGCGCCATGCTTTTGCCACCCACCTCGTGCAAAAAGGTGCCGATCTTCGCTCGGTACAACTAATGCTCGGCCACAGTGACATCTCCAGCACGCAACTCTACACTCACATTCAAAACGCACAACTCAAAGCGCAACATGCTAAACATCATCCGAGAGGATAGCCAAACTTAAGTTCTGTCACTAACACAGAGGCTTAGCTTTTGAACACCGTCTTTGTCAAAATTATCCAAACCCAACCAAGCTTGATACGCTTTTTTAATACTAGGCCAATCTTTATCAATAATAGCATACCAACTGGTATCGCGGTTACGGCCCTTATACATGGTTGCTTGGCGCCACATACCTTCAAATTTAAAGCCAAATCTCTCAGCAGCGCGTTTTGATGGTGCATTTAGTGCGTCACATTTCCATTCATAGCGTCTGTAGCCCAATTCATCAAAAACTCTAACCATCATCAAATACATTGCTTCAGTTGCCATTGGTGTTCTTTGCATTTTGGTAGAAAAATGAATGTGCCCCACCTCGATAACACCGATTGTCGGCGTAATGCGTAAATAACTTGCCATACCAACAACTTCGTCATTGCTTTGATTAATAATCACAGAAAAAAGTGGATCATCACCCAAGCAAGAAGTTGTTAGCCAATCAGTAAAGCTTTCAAAATCTGCAAACGGCCCGTACGGCAAATAAACCCAATTCTGTTGGCTTGAGTCCAATGAAAAGGCCGCAAAAAGGCATTTAGCATGCTTACCAACATCAAGTGACTCTAGTCGGCAAAAGCGGCCAATCATCGCCTCACGCGATGGTGACTGGCATGGCTGCCAATTCTCAAGGTCTAAGCCAATCGGCTGTCCAAGTGAGTTATTTTGGCTTTCAATTGACATAACCAGCCTCCAAATAATTTAACGATAAGACAGCATTAATTGCGCCATGATAAAAAACATCGGCAAAGCGATGACTGAGACAAGCGCCCAAAAACAAACATAAGCTTTTGGACTAACTTTATAAGGTTTGCCTGCAAATGGCGATTCCGGCTCAGAAGCCACTTCGCCCGGCCTAAGCACTTTCGGGAAAAGAAAGCGATTCTCCCAAAGCTCCCAATACAAAGTAAAACCAATCATTGCTAGGATTATGCTTGCCGACTGGGGCTTTGTCCAAAACGCTTCATAATAAAAAACAAAGATAAGCACGCTACAAATTGATGACAATATCTGACCAGGCACATAATAAGAAGGCCTTGTTTTATATAATGTAAGTGCAAACACGCAGCTCAGTGCAATCAACGCGCAGTATGCAATCGCCCAAATCGGCATTCAATTCTCCTTATGTATCAATTTTCTAAAGTAAGTTTTTACCATCAAACAGCTTGAGCTCAAGCTGATCTAACTCAATCGCATCAATACAGCCAAGATTAACGCGAAAATTTCCAGGTTTAGTCATCGACTCAAGAAAAGGATTGATGCCACAAGTTCTACAGAAATAATGTTTTGCAAGCTTCGAATCAAATTGATAAAGTTCTAATGCACCTTGGCCGGCATCAATATTGAGCTCTTCCGAGGTAAGCGTAAATGTCGACATAACAGCACCTTTGCGTTTACAAAAAGAGCAATTACATCTCATACCAGTGTTGACAGAGTCAGACTGGAATGTAAACAACACGGCGCCGCAGTGACAGCTGCCTTGATATTTTTTCATTAGCGCTCCTGTTTCAAAAAATACATCAGTTACTATTTTGTCAACATTTGATAAGTGACATAATCAATGGTGCTTGAAATCCTATCATAAACCGAGCGAGCGCGATAATTATCCGTTGCGGTTATCCAGCGAATAAACGGCCAATTTCTGTCTTTAGCGATGGATTTCAACTCCTTAAATAATGCCTGAACTGCACCACTACCTCGTGCATCTGGATGAACATACAGGTCATCCAAAAACCCCACTAAAACCCCTCTTAAAGGGGATGGCATCTGCCGATAATGCATAAAGCCTAACAGTTTACCGTCATCATCCTTGATAACGATAGCATCAAAGTTCTCATTTTCATCAATAATCCACGACCAAACCGTATCAAGAGTGGCTTGATCCATTGGTGCCTGATAAAAATCAGCATAGCCACGATACAACTGTTGCCAGCCATTACGGTCACTTTCTATCATTTTTTCAACTTGCATATGAATACGATGTCTCTTATATCTTTAGAGCATGAGTATAGTGGATTCTAATGCGTTTACCGTTAATTTGTAATCAATACTATTATTTGCGTAAATATGAATAAAAATATTAAAAATTAAAAATTATCGATTTATTGGAATAATAGTGATAATTATTAGTATAAGCATCAAAAAACCCCTATTATTTGCAAAATAATAGGGGTTTTTATCAGTATTTTGTGAAAAAACTGTTACTTTTAGACAAAATTGTCTAAATTTATCATTTTTTATGAAAAATTTACATAACCTTCGTCAATACTTCTTCTAATCTTTTAACAGCACCGTCAACGTCTGCAAGCTTGTCTAACCCAAACAAACCTAGGCGAAATGCTTGATAGTCATCACCTTCATCGCACTGAAGCGGAACACCTGCAGCAATTTGCATACCTAATGCGCTGAATTTAGAGCCGTTCTGAATTGCTGCGTCGTCGGTGTAACTGACAACAACACCTGGCGCTTGAAAGCCTTTGGCGGCAACACTCTTAATGCCGTGACCCTCGAGCAGGACCCTAATTCTGTCACCCAACTCCTGTTGGTTGACTTTGGCTCTATCAAAGCCAAAAGTTTCCGTCTCAACAATCGTATCTCTGAATTTTTTTATGGCGTCGGTTGGCAATGTTGCGTGGTAAGCGTGCCCACCATTTTCGTAAGCCTGCATAATTTGCAACCACTTCAAAAGATCACAAGAAAAACTGGTGCTCTTTGTTGACGGAATTAATGCACTAGCACTTTCTGCCAACATCACCATACCGAATGCAGGAGAAGCGCTCCAGCCTTTTTGTGGTGCACTAATTAATACATCAACACCAAGATCTTTCATGTCAATCCAAATAGTGCCAGAAGCAACACAATCCAGCACCAGCATACCACCCACGGAATGCACAGCATCAGCCAACGCCTTGATATAGTCATCGGGAAGGATAATGCCGGATGCTGTTTCAACGTGTGCTGCAAATACGAAATCTGGGCTCTCTGTTTTAATCGAAGCGACTACTTCTTCAATCGGCGCTGGCGCAAATGGCGCTTGAGAATTATCATTTTCCCTTCTCGCTTTATGAACAATTTCTTCAGATGGAATACTTGCCATCTCAAAAATTTGCGTCCAACGAAAACTGAACCAACCATTACGCACAACAAGGCATTTCTTATCTGTAGCGAATTGTCTTGCAACCGCCTCCATTGCGTAAGTGCCGCCACCGGGCACTAAAACCACCGCTTCTGCGTTATACACAGACTTTAGTGACGTGGAAACGTCGTTCATCACCGCTTGGAACGATTGGGACATATGGTTTAATGAGCGGTCTGTAAAAACGACTGAATACTCTAACAATCCATCAGGGTCTACATTTGACAATAAGGCTGGCATATTTTTCTCCGACAAAAAAAAGGATAGAGATACACCGTCAGAGTGTACCCATATCTATAAAAGTGAATAATAAGGCCTTCATCATACTACTGGTGAAAGAATAATAGGCCAGATCTGATTATTAGATAGACCATCAAACGTGACTATATATACTGAACCTCTAGGATTTCGTAAATAATGTCGCCTTTTGGCGCTTTAACGGTAACTTCATCACCCTCTTCATTGCCCAATAATGCCCTGGCAATTGGGGAATGACAAGAGATCTTTCCCAAAGAAATATCAGCCTCATCTTCGCCAACGATTTGATAAGCGGTCTCTCTGTCGTCAGCCAGATTCATCAAGCTAATCGTGGTGCCGAATACACAACGGCCGTCTTGATTAAGTTGTGTAACATCAATCACTTGCATGCGTGAAAGCTTTGATCCGATTTCTTGAATACGACCTTCGGCAAATGCTTGCTCTTCTTTAGCGGCGTGATACTCTGCGTTTTCTTTAAGATCACCATGTTCTCTAGCCGTAGCAATATCATTGACGATGCGCGGACGCTCAACATCCTTGAGTTGTGATAATTCAATTTCTAACGCCTTGACGCCAGCAACGGTCATTGGTATTACTTCCATATATTCTAACTAGCCTTTATTAATGTAGAGATTGAAGCGAATGTACTTCAAGCATGTCGTTTGACTTTAGGCCATCGATCATCGCGTAAGCCGCAGCAACCGTTGTAGTGCAAGGAACTTTATGTACCAAAGCCTGGCAACGAATTACAGCTGCATCTTCAAGACTCTGAGTGTCGTCAGTAGAATTAATGATTAGACCGATTTCATCGTTTTTAATCATATCGACAATATGCGGAGAGCCTTCAGAGACCTTGTTGACCATTGTACATTCAACACCTGCCTCATTCAAGATTTCCTTGTTAGTTCGGGTTGAGACAATTTCAAAACCATTGCGCACCAATTTTTCACCCAAGCGCACCAAGTGACCGCGATCTAAATTACGCAAACTAACAAACACCTTGCCACCAGTAGGTAGGATTTCACCGGCCGCCAAGAAGGCTTTATCAAAGGCTGCTGGGAAAGTACTGCCAATACCCATTACTTCGCCAGTAGAGCGCATTTCTGGCCCTAAAATTGGATCAACACCCAGGAACTTATTAAATGGGAAAACGGACTCTTTAACCGAAAAGTGTGTTGGAATAACTTCTTCGGTAAAGCCTTGTTCTTTCAGGGAAGTGCCCGCCATTACTCGTGCGGCAATATTGGCAAGAGGAACACCAATTGCTTTAGAGACGAACGGCACAGTGCGTGAAGCTCTTGGATTGACCTCAATCACATAGATTTCGCCGTCTTGATAGGCAAGCTGTGTGTTCATTAATCCAATCACATTCAGCTCTCTCGCCATCGCAATCACCTGTTCGCGCATTTCATCACAAACATCCTTTGGTAGCGAGTATGGCGGTAAAGAACATGCTGAGTCACCCGAATGAATACCGGCTTGCTCAATATGCTCCATGATGCCGCCAATGACAACATCTGTACCGTCACTAATCACATCAATATCAACCTCAATGGCGTGATCTAGGAATGAATCTAGCAATACAGGGGAGTCATTAGACACCTGAACCGCAGTGTGCATATAGCGCTCAAGGCTGTCCTTGTCGAATACAATTTGCATCGCACGCCCGCCAAGAACATAAGAAGGTCGAACAACTAATGGGAAACCAATAGCGTCCGCAATAGCAATGGCTTGTTCTTGTGAACGTGCCGTGCCATTATGTGGCTGCTTTAAGCCTAATTTTTGAATCATTTTTTGGAAACGCTCTCTATCTTCCGCCAAATCAATAGCATCTGGACTGGTTCCAATAATTGTGGCACCACTATCCTCAAGGGCTTGCGCTAATTTAAGCGGCGTCTGACCACCATAATGCACAATAATACCTTCAGGTTTTTCAATTTCAATAACCGCCAGTACGTCTTCTAGCGTTAACGGCTCAAAATACAATCTGTCTGAAATGTCATAATCGGTTGAAACGGTTTCTGGGTTGCAGTTGACCATGATGGTTTCGTAGCCGTCTTCTCTAAGCGCCATGGAAGCATGAACACAACAATAGTCAAACTCAATACCTTGACCAATACGGTTAGGGCCACCGCCCAAAATCATGATTTTTTTGTTGTTAGTTGGGTTGGCTTCACACTCTAGTTGGTAAGTGGAATACAGGTAAGCTGTTTGCGTATCAAACTCCGCCGCACAGCTGTCTACGCGCTTAAATACTGGCTTGATATTAAGAATCGCTCTTCTTTGGCGTACCGCTTCTTCGCTGCAGTACAGCAAACTGGCAAGGCGACTGTCAGAAAAACCTTTACGCTTTAATTGGAACAAAGTGTTGCGTTCAACTTCAGCAATAGGCAAACCGGTAATAGCCATTTCAGACTTCACCAGATCTTCAACCTGAGCTAAAAACCACGGATCAATTTTTGAAAGATCAAAAACCTCTTCCTGTGTCATGCCAAATCTAAAGGCATCGGCAAGGTAGAAAATTCTATCTGGGCCAGCTGAAATCAGCTCGCTACGGATTCTACTGCGTGCATCATCGGCGCTTAGGTCAACAATAGGGTCTAAGCCCGATTTGTCGGTCTCGAGGCCACGAAGTGCTTTTTGTAAAGACTCTTGAAAGGTTGAGCCCATCGCCATTACTTCGCCAACCGATTTCATTTGTGTGGTTAAGCGATCGTCTGCATTCGGGAATTTTTCGAAGGCAAATCTCGGAATTTTAGTGACAACATAGTCAATACTTGGTTCGAATGAAGCCGGGGTTTGGCCACCCGTAATGTCGTTAGTAAGCTCGTCAAGAGTGTAACCCACGGCCAGCTTCGCAGCCACTTTAGCAATTGGAAAGCCGGTTGCTTTTGAAGCCAAGGCGGACGAACGAGAAACTCTAGGATTCATCTCAATGACGGTCAATCGACCATCTTCAGGATTAACGGCAAATTGCACATTTGAGCCACCGGTGTCAACGCCGATCTCTCTCAGCACCGCAAGAGAGGCATTGCGCATCACTTGATATTCTTTATCGGTTAGTGTTTGTGCTGGGGCAACGGTAATGGAATCACCAGTGTGAATACCCATTGGGTCGAAGTTTTCAATCGAGCAAATAATAATACAATTGTCTTTATGGTCGCGCACCACTTCCATCTCAAACTCTTTCCAGCCCAAAATAGATTCTTCAACCAGCAGTTCGTTAGTCGGTGACAAATCCAAGCCGCGCTGACAAATTTCAACAAATTGCTCTTTGTTGTATGCAATACCACCACCAGAACCACCCATCGTAAAAGATGGGCGAACAACTGTTGGAAAGCCAACCGTTGCTTGAATTTTAAAGGCGTCGTCTAAATTATGCGCAACTGCTGCTTTAGGCATATCCAAGCCAATTTTCAGCATTGCTTTACGGAATAAATCACGATCTTCCGCTTTGTCAATGGCTTCTTTGTTGGCGCCAATCATTTCCACGTTGTACTTTTCTAATACGCCGTTATAGTCCAAATCTAGTGCGCAATTAAGTGCCGTTTGACCGCCCATTGTTGGCAATAGCGCATCAGGCCTTTCTTTTTCAATAATTTTTTCAACTGTTTTCCACTCGATTGGCTCGATGTAGGTCGCGTCAGCCATTTTCGGGTCAGTCATGATCGTGGCTGGATTTGAGTTAACCAAAATCACTCGGTAACCCTCTTCACGTAGCGCTTTACATGCCTGGGCGCCGGAGTAGTCAAACTCACAAGCCTGACCAATTACAATAGGGCCTGCGCCGATGATTAAAATGCTTTTTATGTCTTGTCTTTTTGGCATGATTCTCTAAATAAAATTATTCGCTACTAACGGCTGGAAGGCCATCCAAAATGGCCATTTCTCTTTCACTAAAATACAATTGTCTCTGAACTATATAAGCATCGTCTGATGCAAATGAAACACTCACATTTGTTTTATCTTTTTCTGCACTGAGAACATCCAGTGCACTTAATGTTCTTTTTTCAACGCCGTCCAAGCCATCAAACATGCTTGCATCTAGCTTTGCATCGGCTACTGTGCCGGTCAAATCACGCAACGTTGTCGAGCCAAAAAACGGCAGCACCAAATAAGGCCCTTGACCAATACCCCAAGCGCCCATTGTTTGACCAAAATCCTCATCACCCTTCTTCAGGTCCATTCCTGTAGCGACGTCAAATAAACCACCCAAACCCACGGTTGAGTTGACCGCTACACGACCTACCGTTTCAAAACCTTCGTCAAAGCGAAATTGCAGCAATTGGTTTGCACCCGTGGCCACATCGCCCAAATTGGAGAAAAAATCACCCAATCTATCTTTAAAAAACGATGGCATTATTTTTTCATAACTTTTTGCCGCAGGCTTAATAAAAGCCTCATCCAAGACTTGATTAAAGCTGAAAAATACCCGGTTAAGACTCTCTAAAGGATCATTGTTCGCACCATTCGCACTAACGGAAAATGCCAAAGAAAAAGTTAATAGTAAGCCTATTAAAGATTTCTTCATTTTGACATACTCTCAATAAATTGATCAAACAAGCCGCTTACATCGTGCGGGCCTGGCGAGGCCTCAGGATGCCCTTGAAAACTAAAGGCCGATTTTCCTTTAACACTGACGCCTTGAATAGTTTGGTCAAAGAGTGAGCGATGGGTCACTTCTAAATGCGCCGGCATATCAACTTCTGAAACCGCAAAACCATGATTCTGTGAAGTAATCATAACCTGCCCTGTGGCTAGATCTTGCACTGGGTGGTTGGCACCATGATGGCCAAATTTCATTTTCTCAGTCTTTGCACCACTAGCAAGCGACAACAACTGGTGACCTAAGCAAATACCAAAAATAGGTAAATCTTTGTCAAGTAGTGTTTTAATGCTATCAATAGCGTAATCGCAAGGCTCCGGATCGCCCGGACCATTGGAAAGAAAAACGCCGTCAGGTTCGATTGCTAAAATGTCATCTACACTCGCTTGTGCATTAAAAACGGTTAATTCACAACCTCGATCAACCAGCATTCTTAAAATATTTTTCTTAACGCCGTAATCATAAACAGCAACTTTAAACTTTGACTCAGTCTTTATAAAGTCTGTCGCTTCTAAATCGTAACTGCCCTGGTTAAAGCTATATGAATCTATAGTGGAAACCACTTTCGCCAAATCCATATTTTTCAATCCGGCAAAACCTTGCGCTTTGGCAATCGCTTCTTTTTCATCAATATTTTCACCGGCAACAATACAGCCTTTTAGTGCGCCGTTGACGCGCAAATGTCGCGTTAATGCTCGAGTATCAATATCTGAAATGGCGACAATATTATTACTCGATAAGTATTCATCAAGGCTCATTTGCGATCGCCAAGAACTCAACGCTAACGGCAAATCACGAACAATAAGGCCAGCCGCATAAATGGCGCCAGACTCTTCGTCAACTGTATTTATGCCAGTATTGCCAATATGAGGATAAGTGAGTGCAACAATTTGTTGCGAATAAGAGGGGTCGGTAAGGATTTCCTGATAACCAGTCATGGCGGTATTGAATACCACTTCTCCGACTGTATCGCCATTAGAGCCGATTGATTGGCCCCAAAAAAGTTGACCATCTTCAAGTGCTAATAAAGCGGGGTGGGGCAAAATAAATCTCCAATAAAAATCACACAAAAAACTTCGTAAATTTTACCATGCGATGGTTTTTTATTTAAGATCAAATGTTATAATTATGGCATTAATCACCAAATAAAATTATTGTGAAATTGCTCGTCAACGGTGAGATCGTAAAATTGCCTGATAACGCCAATATTATCGACTTAATTGAACACTTAGGCTGTCAAAATCAGAGAATTGCACTGGAAGTCAACGAGACCATCATCCCCAAATCCGTTCATGAAGAATTTTCTCTATCCGATAACGATAAAATCGAAATTATTAAGGCTGTTGGTGGCGGCTAGTTAACCAATTACAAATTTTCAGTAGATTAGGAAATTCTTTCTAGCTTGAGGCGCGCCTGTTTTTTTTCCGACAGGATTTTAGTTGACCTAAATGACTTAGGGAAAAATCACAGCAACCCATTTACAAAGGATTTAATTCTTTTAATATCGAGGCATGAAGTCTTTCTTCTGAAAGGAGTTTAGATACTCTAAATGACTAAAGAAGAAATACGAAAACAAAGAGATTAAATGAATTTAGTTCTTTGGCTTAGATAAACCACTCTTGTGGTATCTCAGACAACGGCTCCACACTGAATTGCTGCTGAACGCCCGATTCCAATCGCACTTCCACATCAACAGACGCTTCGCCTCGACCCTGAGAATAGCGCGCTATGACTCTTGCGGCAGTTTTTAAGTCCTCTTGATTAGGTTGACCATCAATTAGCGCCAATGGGCCATTGCAGCTTGTTGGGTAAAGATTGGAATATTGGTTACGATAACCCTCCATAAATTTAACCTCGCCCTCTTCTCTAGCAACAATTAATTTAAAGCGCTTATTTGGACGGATGTGTCTACCAACCTTAAGCATCATCAAGTCATCCAGTTGATACTCGCGAGAGTCTCTGGCCTCCCACATATCAACCAATTTATCCGAGTATTGCTTATCGGTAAGGAAGCAACAACCACCTGCGGGTGTGGCGTAATCATCAAATCCGTATTCTTTGGCTAAAGCCATTTGCGGCTTTCTGTTACGGCCCGAAAAATCGAGCAAC
Source organism: Candidatus Thioglobus sp. (assembly GCA_012959965.1). Taxonomy (GTDB): domain Bacteria; phylum Pseudomonadota; class Gammaproteobacteria; order PS1; family Pseudothioglobaceae; genus Pseudothioglobus. The sequence goes on from DUCF01000040.1 coordinate 15,299, forward strand.
TGCTCACGATCAACCCAGCCTTCAAGCTCGGGTTTTGTTGGCGGTAAATGCTTTGCGCATAATGGACGCAATAGCAAATCATTGGCCCCAGACTCTTGCTGAACAATAGGCATCGTTTCTTTGCGCTGCGACATCGGCCTTTGACCCATCACCTCACCGGTAATAATAAAGTCGAAGTCGTTTTCAAGCATCCACTCTTTGGCTTTTTTCACCATAAAGCCCTTGCAATCCAGACACGGATTCATGTTTTTACCGTAACCGTGTTTAGGGTTTAAAAGTACGTCTCGATACTCCTCAATAACATCAATAATATGCAGCTTAATGCCTAATTGCTCTGCAACCCACAGGGCATTATTGCGCTTCGGCTTGTCTTTTTTCTGCTTGCGAATAGCATGGGTATGGCCCTCAACACAAAAGCCCGTAAAAAAGTTAATGCCCTCGACATGAATACCTTGATCGATCATTAACTTGGTACTTAGGAGTGAGTCTAGACCACCGGAAATAAGAGATACTGCCTTAATAGGTTTTGTTGCTGCTTGCGTCATAATAAAATTTTAATTGTTGTTATTTCTAGTGCCAGAAACTCGACACCATTCGTCTTTTTGCTGCACCTCAAGGCAATCGAAATGCCTTTTGTACGCTTCTAATATCATCTCCAATTGCTCATCTAAAATACCGGAAAGAACAATACCACCACCCTCTTTAACAAGGCCAGAAAAAGTTAACTCCAACTCCACCAAAGGATTGGCTAGGATATTGGCAACCAATAAATCGCACTTTTCAAGTACCGTATTATCATCCGTGTGATGAATTGCAATAATATCATCGCATTGGTTATTCGCAACATTGGCTTTTGTTGCCAGCACCGCCTGAGGGTCGTTATCTACAGCTACAACACTTATTGCGCCTAATTTAGCCGCTGCAATCGCCAGAATACCCGTGCCGGAACCGTAGTCAATCACCGCTAAATCTTTGGGTGGATGATTGTCTAAGTGTTGCAAACACAAGTCTGTAGTTTGATGTGTACCGGTCCCAAACGCCAAACCAGGATCCATATCAATGACAATAGCATCATCGGGCAGTTCAGACTGGGCCTCCCATGATGGGCAGATCCAAATTCGATTGCCAAATTGCATTGCATGGAAATCTTTCTTGCACTCATCTTCCCACACGCGATCAGCCAATACCTCAAAATGCAATATCTTGGTATCACACAAATCCAGCAATGTTTTACTGACGTGGCTTTGGTCAACACCCATATCAAACAAAGCATTGATAGTAACGTGCTGCCATAATGGCGTTTCGCCCACTGGCGGCTCATAAATAGCATCATCGTGCGTATCTAGATAAGTAATCGAAACCGAGTCCAGACCCATTAACACCTCAGAAACTAAATCTGCATTCGCTTGATCTGTTTGTAGTGATAACTGCATCCAATCCATAGGCGAAATATTATACCCGTTGATATTATTCAATAAAAAACAAGTAGCTTATTCAACTAAGCAATTGGAATGCCTCTGCAACTCACAATTGTGTGAGTAAGTATTAAGTTTACAAAAAGATTACGAAGAGATTTTTATCTATAGCAAGGCGAAAGGGAGACTCAAAACAGGAGTTTACGAAAAGTAAATGACTAGTTCGAATCGACCGTTAACGCAGATAGTGGTAAAAAGAATTTGTAAGGTCAGATTAAATCAGCGACCGAGGCTAATGCGGACTTCAATCCACTAGGATCCGTACCGCCGCCCTGTGCCATATCTGGTCGGCCTCCGCCCTTGCCGCCGACTTGGGTCGCAACATGGTTGAGGATTTTCCCCGCTTGATATTTATCGGTTAAGTCTTTGGTGACTCCTGCAACTAAGGCAACTTTATCACCATCAACAACCGCCAGGACAATCACTGCTGAGCCTAATTTATCTTTTAATTTATCCGCTAAATCACGCAAATCTTTAGCACCAACACCGGTAACTTCGGTTACAAGCAACTTGACACCATTAACCTCTTTTGCTTGATCGGTTAATTCATCCCCTTGAGAGCTGGCCAATTGTTTTTGGAACGACGCAATTTGTTTTTCAAGTGCTTTTTGATTTTTAATCAATTGAGTAACCTTGTCCACAGCTTGAGCACTATTAGATTTAGTAAGTTTTGCAATTTGATTAAGGCTTGATTCTATTTTTTTATCTAACTGATAAGCATCAAATCCTGTAACCGCCTCAATACGTCGAATGCCGGCTGCAATACCACTTTCTGATAGAATTTTAAAACGACCAATATCGCCCAAACGCTCAACATGGGTACCACCACAAAGCTCGACCGAGAAGTTGTCGTCACCCATAGACAATACACGAACACTGTCACCGTATTTTTCACCAAATAATGCCATTGCGCCTTTTTTCTTGGCAGTTTCAATGTCGGTTTCTTCGGTCTCAACTTGAGCGTTGCCAAGAATTTGTCTGTTGACAATTGCTTCGACTTTATTAAGATCTTCGCTAGTAATGACTTCATCATGAGAAAAGTCAAAACGTAATTTATCACTCTCAACCAATGAGCCTTTTTGTTGAACGCCGTCACCTAAAATTTGTCTTAAGGCCTCATGCATAAGATGCGTTGCCGAGTGGTTATTCATGATCTTCTTGCGTCGCTCAACATCCACTTTGGCTTCCACAATATCACCAACATTCAATATGCCATTGGTTAAAGCGCCGTAATGCTCAAAGGCGCTGGAAGCTTGTTTTTGTGTATCAGTCACTCGAAATTCTGCATCGCTTGCCACGAGCGTACCACTGTCACCAACTTGGCCGCCAGATTCACCGTAAAAACTGCTTTGATTCAGAATAACAATGGCTTCATCGCCCTCAGAGATTGAGTCAACCTTGACTCCGTCCTTAATAATCGCAGCAATATTTGCGCTATTTTCATAAAGCGCATAGCCCAAAAAGTCTGTTGCATGTTCGATGGAAATCGATGCAACCTTGGCGTCAAAATCTCCCGCTTGGCGAGCGCGATTTTTCTGCGCCTCCATTGCTTTGTCAAAACCAGCCATATCAATCGTTAGGCCGCGCTCTCTAGCAACGTCAGCAGTTAAATCAACTGGGAAGCCGTACGTGTCATACAGCTTAAAGGCTGTTTCGCCGTCAATTTCTTTGCCTTTTAATTCACCAATCGCTGATTCCAAAATACCCATGCCAAGGTCAAGCGTCTGAATAAAGCGCCCCTCTTCTTTCTTAAGTGCCTTTTCAACATTAGCTAGATTTTCAGCCATTTCAGGACAAGCAACTTTGTATTGGCTGGCCAAAACTTTAGCTAACTTGTAAAAGAAGACATCTTTAATGCCTAGTGTGTGTCCGTGGCGAATAGCACGACGAATAATTCTCCTAAGAACATAACCTCGACCTTCATTAGAAGGAAGGATGCCATCAACAATCATAAATGCCGTTGAGCGAATATGATCGGCGATTACCCTGACCGACGCATTGTCATCAGTAATGTTGTTTTCTTTTGGTGTTAGAGCAACAATTTCAGCGGTAATTTCTTTAAAGCTATCAATGTCGTAGTTGTTGTTCTCGTGCTGTAGCACTGCCGCCAAGCGCTCCAAACCCATACCAGTATCAATACCTGGCGCCTCAAGAGGCACAAGCGTGCCGTCTTGTTGACGGTCAAACTGCATGAATACTAAATTCCAAATTTCGATAAAGCGATCACCATCTTCTTCAGGTGTGCCTGGAGGCCCTCCTTGGATATGATCGCCGTGGTCATAGAAGATTTCACTGCAAGGGCCGCAAGGGCCGGTATCGCCCATTTGCCAGAAATTATCCTTGGCGCCGCAACGCGAAATACGATCCGCAGGGAAGCCAATTTCATTAACCCAAATATCAACCGCTTCGTCATCGTCTTCAAAGACACTTACCCAAAGTTTTTCTTTAGGTAGTTTTAATTCTACAGTTAGAAATTCCCAGGCAAAACCAATCGCTTCGGTTTTAAAGTAATCGCCAAAACTGAAGTTGCCCAGCATTTCAAAAAATGTGTGGTGACGTGCCGTGTAACCAACATTTTCTAAATCGTTATGCTTGCCACCCGCTCTGACGCAGCGCTGACAAGAAACGGCACGTTTGTCGTCTCTTTTAACCGCACCAATAAAAACATCCTTAAAAGGCACCATACCGGCATTAACAAAAAGCAGTGTTTTGTCGTTATGAGGCACCAACGAAGCGCTGGCCTCAATTGTGTGGCCATTGCTTTCAAAATAACTAAGGAATTTTTGTCGAATCTCGGCGGCTTTCATGTTTCTATTAAATTAACGAAAGTCGCTAATTATACGCACAGGCTCGCTACAGCGCAAAGAACTCCTGTAGGCAATCACACAATTTAGCGTGTACTTCAGACTCTAGGGAGCCCAACTTTTTAACAAAGCAAAGTTTATCAATCACTCGCATTTGATCGAGCATGATATAGCCCTTCGCATTGTCAAAGTTACACTCAATTCGGCTGGGTAATTTTTCGCACTCGGTTGTCATTGGTGCAACAATTCTATTGGGAAGCGTATTTAGCTCATCGGGCGAGATAATGGTGCAAAGACCCAAATTTTCAACAACCCGACCTTTATCGGGATTTTTTAAAACAAGCCAGACATCAAATCGATTCAAACTTTCCTCTACCATTTCCATTGTATTTCTAACCCCATCAATTCATTGTCGATTTGCCAAGCCGCTCTTGGCTTCTTTACTGCGGTAATTAGTAATCCCTCACCAAGCACTACAAACTCTAATTCTTTGCCAGCTAGATTTGCAAGCTCAACAATAGGCTTAGGAATGCGTATTCCTTGTGAATTGCCAATTTTGATTATTTGTGCCATATGCAAGTAATTATATTGTAATTACTTAATGATAGCAAGTTCGCTTTTAACTCAGAAGCTCAACACTACCAGCGCCGAGTCTTGCGACTTCTGCACGCTCCCCAGAGAGATCAATTACCGTTGTGGGTTCAGGCGGGCAGTGCCCTGCATCAATAACAACTTCAACCAAATTGCCAACGCTGTCCTCAACATCCCAAGCATTATAGAATTCGGCGTCCCCAAGGATCAGTGAAACACTCATCAGCGGCTCATCTAATCCATCCAAAATCGCCTGCACCACCTTATGGTGGGAGATTCTCAGACCAATCGTTTTTCTTTTTGAGTGCAGAAGCCTATTGGGTACACCTCTTGCACCCTCAAGAATAAAGGTATAAGCGCCAGGTAATATCTTCTTCATTAAACGAAACGAGGTGTTATCCAGCTTGGCGTATTCGCCGACATGAGATAAGTCGCGCATCATTAAGGTGAAGTGGTGATGCTTATCCAGCTCTCTAATTCGCCTAATTTGTTCTAGGCCATTCTTGTTTCCCAGTGTGCAACCCAAGGCATATCCTGAATCCGTTGGATAGGCAATGACGCCACCAGAATTGAGCGCCTCGATCACTTGTTTGACGTAGCGATCTTGTGGATTTTCCGGGTGAATACTGATTAATATCGACATGTGAAATGTTTCCAAATTTCATTACTGGATTCAGGCAAGTCAGCAAGTCGACCCATTCGAATTCTTTGGTTGGGCCATCCGTGGTAGTCAGAGCCGCATGAGGATAACAAATTAAATTCGCTTGCCCATTGCTCACTCCAACTAATCTCATCAGCAGTACTGGTTGCTGTGATTACCTCCATAGCGTCGCCGCCAGCCTCTTTAAAATCTAGCAGCATTTTCTTGATTTTTGTATTTGTCATGCGGTAGCGGAAAGGGTGCGCCAGCACCGCCCTACCACCTGCGGCGTGTATCCAGCCAATAACCTCATCAAACTCCTTCCATTCGACCCGAGTACCACCAGGTTTTTTGCCGACAAGAAAACGCCTAAAGACGGATTTCATATCCTTACAATAACCCTCTTGAATGAGCATTTGCGCAAAATGCGTACGAGTTAACATCGATGTTTTACTGAGTGCTTGTGTTTTTTCCATAGCATCTGCAATGCCTGCGCGTCTCAAGCCAAGCGCAATACGTTCAGCCCGCTCAGCCCTCTGTTCTTGATTGTGTCGCAATCCTGCTTGCAGCTCTTCGCATTCCGTGTCAAGGTCAAGACCAACAATATGAATGGTCATATTACGCCAAAAAGCCGATATTTCCACGCCGGTAACCAAGTTCACTGGTAATTCGGCTGCTGCCTCTATAGCCTCACCCAAGCCATCCGTTGTGTCGTGATCTGTCAATGCAAACAAATCACAACCCGCCTCATCGGCGAGGCCGACCACTGCGCTCGGTGACAATACGCCATCGGAGTAGTAAGAATGATTGTGAAGGTCGGCTTTCATTGACTAAGAATTATAGTCTAAAACGTCGCTTTACTCCGCTTGCTAAAACATAACAATAGAGGTCAATATGGATATCAATCGTTTATAATAGCCTGCATGAAAAATTGGTACATGATTCAATCTAAACCTAGACAAGAGGCAATTGCCGAGCAACACTTGCTCAATCAGAACTACACGGTTTTCCATCCAAAAGCGGTTATTAACAATAAAACTGTGTCGCTTTTTCCTCGCTACCTGTTTGTTCAATTAGACGACAAATCCCAAAGTTGGACACCTATTCACTCCACCAGAGGTGTGTCTAATTTTGTCAGATTTGGCCTCCAATTTGCCAAAGTACGAGATGATGTTATTCACTGCATCAAGGCTCGTCACAACCAAACCGTTGACAAAGTGATTGAGCTCAGTAGCTTTAAATCTGGGGACAAAGTGCAAATAACTGAAGGCGCATTCGAAGGCTGCGAAGCTATTTTCAATAGCTATAATTCCGATGAGCGCATATGTTTATTGATGAATTTAATTGGCAAGCAACATGAGATAGTCTTATCAACAAAATCTGTGGTTGCTGTTTAATGTCAACGAATCATTGTCTTTTTATAATGAATGTTCTGTTGCGATCGAGCTCAATTGTTCATTATAATCTTCATTTCAAACCCTTTTAAAGCGCCCTATGTGTGGAATCGTTGGCGGAGTAGCCAGTCAAGATGTTATCTCGATATTATTAGACGGCTTAAAACGCCTAGAGTATCGTGGTTACGATTCATCTGGCTTGGTTGTATTGGCAGAGAACAACTCTCTTAATCGCGCAAGAGCCGTCGGCAAAGTCGTCAACCTTGAAGAAAAGTTAAAAACCAAAAAGAATAAAATAAAAGGTAATATTGGCATTGCTCACACTCGTTGGGCAACGCACGGTGAACCATCCAATCGCAACGCTCACCCACACATTTGCAATCACAGCGTCAGCGTCGTACACAACGGTATTATTGAAAATTACCTAGACCTTAAAACTTCACAAAAAGAGCAAGGTTATAAATTCACCTCTGATACCGATACCGAGGTTATTGCCCACGCAATACATTTATCCATGCAATCCAGTGAGACACTGCTTGAAGCCGTTCAAAAAGCGACAGCAACTTTCGATGGCGCTTACGGCCTGGGGGTGGTTTCTCCAAAATACCCAGACACGCTTATTGCAACCCGCAAAGGCTCGCCCCTAGTCATTGGTGTTGGGAAAAATGGCAACTATATTGCCTCAGACCAGATGGCTCTGTTGCCAGTTACTAAAGAGTTTATCTTTCTCGAAGAAGGTGATATTGCCGAACTCACTTTGACCAAAGTGACGATTTATGATGAGGGTGGTAATCAAGTTGAGAGACCCGTCAAAACTTCAAAACTTAATAAAGGTCAGGTAAGTTTAGGTGACTATCAGCACTTTATGCAAAAAGAGATCTTTGAGCAGCCGCAAGCAATCAGGGACACCCTTGAGTCTCGTATTACTAAAGAAAATGTTTTAATTTCAGCTTTTGGACCGAAAGCACAGCGCATCTTCAAGAAAATTAAACAGGTGCAGATTATTGCCTGTGGCACCAGTTACAATGCTGGCCTCGTTGCAAAATATTGGTTTGAGGATATTGCAAGAATTCGCTGCAACATTGAAGTGGCTAGTGAATATCGCTATCGCCACCCAATTCTATTGGACGGCACACTTTTCGTTACCATTTCACAAAGCGGTGAAACCGCAGACACGCTTGAAGCACTTAAAACAGCCAAGAAAATCAATAGCAAAATCAACACACTTTGCATTTGCAACTCAGCAGAATCCAGCATCACCAGAGGATCGGAACTCACTTTTCTCACTCATGCAGGCCCTGAGATTGGTGTTGCCAGCACTAAAGCATTTACCACGCAGCTGGTTGCACTTGCATTGCTTGTAACATCTATGGGCGTCACTCAAAAAACGATAAATAAAAAACAAGAAAAAGCTATTGTCGAAGGCTTAAAACGCCTTCCCGGCCTAGTCAACAAGGCGTTAAAACAAGAAGATCAAATAATAGAATTAGCAAAACGTTTTAAAGACAAAACCAGCGCTCTTTTTGTCGGCCGGGGCACGATGCACGCCATTGCCATGGAAGGTGCACTTAAGCTAAAAGAGATCAGTTATATCCACGCTGAAGCCTACCCTGCTGGCGAACTTAAGCATGGTCCGATTGCACTTATTGACGAGAGCATCCCAGTGGTTGCAATTGCGCCGAATGATGAACTTCTTAACAAATTAAAATCCAATCTTCAAGAGATTAAATCTAGAGGTTCGCAAATGATTGTTTTTGAGGATGAAGATTCACATGTCAAGTCGATGAAAGCAATGGATGTTATTCCTGTCACCTCCAACCTTGGTCGAATTACAGCGCCAATTATCTTTACCATACCTTTGCAACTCCTGAGCTATCATGTGGCCTTGGTCAAAGGAACCGATGTCGACAAACCACGCAATTTAGCAAAGTCCGTTACGGTAGAATAAGCGCATGGGTTTAAATTCAGACATTAGTGAAGTTATCACGCAGTTAGACAAGATTATTACTTCAGCAGAAGGCAGATGGTTAAATATATCTGACTACAATCTCAAGAGTAAAGATCGCAAAAATATGAAATCAGTATATGGCTTAATTCATAACATTCTTCATCATAGTGATGATGGTCAAAGAATTATTGATCGCACTCATAAAGATAACCTAGATTTTCTTTATAGAAAATGCGCTGATCATGTAAAAAACCTCGGGTAAAGCCAACTACACCAATAATCAATCCGTTACATGGAATTGTGCAAACCGTCGCCCCGACTTCCATTTATTGTTTCTTTAAGTATTTATTTCAAATTGATCCACATAATATAGATCAAAGTGATACAATAAAAACACCTATTGCAAATTTCTCTCTCCTTTTTAAGAGTTACCCAACTCGAATTTATCAATGTTATCAACATACAATAGGTCAAAAGACGCCTCACGGCGTCTTTTTTTTGAAATAAACTCAAG
>DUCF01000041.1 GCA_012959965.1 Candidatus Thioglobus sp.
CAATAGAAAAGGAAACTTGTTTTTTGTCAGAGGCTATTTTCAAGAAATAATCGTGATTTTCATCGTCTTGATTGACAATCACGCATTGCGTATTTTTATCTGAAAACAATTTGCCTTTGGCCTCTCGATAGTCTTCCATGGTCTTATGGTAGTCGAGGTGATCTTGCGTTAAATTAGTAAAAATGGCTTGTTCAAATGTCAATCCAGCTATTCTATTTTGGATTAATGCGTGTGAGGAAACCTCGATTACAGCCACTCCTACGCCTTCCTGATGGTATCGCTCAAGCGTTCTGTAAAGCGTTAAAGTGTCCGGTGTTGTGTTGGGGTTTTTCTCCTCAGAGCCGCTGATGCCAAGTGTGCCAATGACGCCCGTTTTAACATTAAGAGCTTCGAGCAGTTGTGAGATGAATAAGCTGACCGATGTTTTGCCGTTGGTGCCGGTGACACCGATTAATTTAACCAATTGCGCTTGTTGGTAAAATTTTTGCGCAAGTGCGGCCAAATGCGAGCTCAAGTGATCAATTCGAATACACGGCACTGCGCACTCAATATTGCGACCCTCGCTCAAAATAACCACGCAGCCTTTATCAATAGCTTGCTCTACATAATCACAACCGTGGCTGTTTTCACCCTGGACGGCGACAAACGCATCCCCTTCTATGAGGTTGTTGGTATTGAGCGAAAGCCCGCTAATATTTATCGAAATTTCGGTATCTTGAATGCCGAGTAGTAATGCTTTTATATCCATTTTCTTGTGTTGGTTTGTTTGATCTAGGATTAATATTGCGGGCAATATTAAACGATTTTTGCCTGCATCAATGTGTGCATATTGATTGCACCAACGATCTTATTATTAGTGTTAACAACGGGCAGGGAGTTTAGGTTGTGTTCATCCATCATTTCAACAGCTGCCATTGCTGGTTTTTCAGCCTCAATAGATTGGCATTGTATGGTCATGACCTCGCCAATTGAAAGAACCGAAATGTTGGTGTTGTTTTCCAATACACGACGTAAGTCGCCGTCGGTAAAAATCCCAAGCAAGGTATTATCGCTTTCTGCAATGAGTACCATACCTAATGCTTTTTCACTCATCACCAAAAGGGCGTCGAGCAGCAACATGTTTGGAGCCACAATCGGCGTGTCACTGCCAGATTTCATAATGGTTGAGACAAGTGTGAGCAATCGTCGACCCAATGCGCCAGAAGGGTGAGACCTAGCAAAATCTTGCGGGGTGAAGCCGCGCGCATTTAGCAAGGTTATTGCTAACGCGTCACCCATCACCAGGGCAACTGTAGTACTAGACGTTGGCGTTAAGTTGTGTGGGCAAGCCTCTTGTGCAACACTAACATCGAGGTGGGTATTACTCGCCAAGGCAAGTGTGGACTTGCTATTGCCTGTCATGCTAATAATCTGTGCACCCATACTGTGAATGCTAGGCAACAGCTGGGAGATTTCTTCAGCCTCTCCTGAATACGAGACAAGAATGACAACATCGTTGTCGTCGATCATTCCCAAATCTCCGTGACCCGCTTCACCGGGGTGCACAAAAAATGCAGGGGTGCCGGTAGACGCTAATGTTGCGGCAATCTTTCTAGCAATGTGGCCTGACTTTCCCATGCCGATTAAAACCACTTTACCTTGACAGGCTTGTAGGAGGATGCAGGCATCAACAAAGTTTTGATCGACTCTATCTTTAAGTTTTACAATAGAGTCAGCCTCTGACTGAATGACGGTTTTTGCTATTTCAACTAACGCTTTTGTCACGACGTGTTTTATGCTGGTTTCTAATAAGAGGATTATAATGTGTTGAAGTCAAGTTAAAGAGGGGTAATTGCTAGGGATGAAAACCAAAGTATTGTTTGTATGTATGGGTAATATTTGTCGTTCGCCGACTGCCGAAGGGGCTTTTCGCCAACTAGTGAAAGATAACGGTTACAGCGAGAGGTTCAAGATAGACTCTGCCGGTACGCACGCCTATCATGTTGGCAATCCACCCGATAGACGCTCCCAGCAGGCTGCTCAGCTTCAAGGCGTTGACTTGTCTAATCAAAGAGCACGGCAAGTGCACGAGAGTGATTTTTATCATTACGACAAGATTTTAGCAATGGATCTCGATAATTACCATAATCTAAAGTCGGAGTGCCCAAATGAGAGTCAATCTGAGATCGAGTTATTGCTCGATTATTTGCCCGAAAATAAAATACAAAGTGTGCCAGACCCTTATTATGAAGGCAGATTCGACGAGGTTTTCGAAATGATTCATCAAGCTTGTGGTTTATTACTACAGGATTTAATAAAAAAAGCCTAATATCAGTTGACATAAATACCTTCAGCAAAGTATAATTCTTCGCTTTATTGTCTCCGTCAAAAGAGCAATTGATTAGAAAATTTACACTGGAGTAGAAACTTTATGTCAACGATTAACCAACTGGTACGTGACCCACGCAAGAAAAAGATTGTTAAAAGTGGTGTACCTGCATTAGATAGTTGTCCACAAAAACGTGGCGTTTGTACACGTGTGTACACAACAACCCCTAAAAAACCTAACTCAGCGCTACGTAAAGTTGCTCGTGTTAGATTAACAAATTCAGCAGAAGTAACTACCTACATTGGTGGTGAAGGTCATAACCTTCAAGAACACTCTGTAATCCTTATTCGTGGTGGTCGTGTTAAAGACTTACCTGGTGTGCGTTATCACACAGTTCGCGGCGCACTTGATACAACAGGCGTTGACGGCAGAATGCAAGGTCGTTCAAAGTACGGCACTAAAAAACCTAAGAAATAACCATAAGAGAAGATTGACATGAGAAGAAGATCCGCACCTAAAAGAGAAATCCTACCAGATCCAAAATTTGGTGATTTAGTATTGGCTAAGTTCGTAAACATCCTAATGTTGGATGGTAAGAAGTCTGTAGCTGAGAAGATTGTTTATGATGCGTTAGATACAATTGAAGCTAAGGGTAATGCCGAGCCAGTTGAAGTATTCAAACAAGCGTTAGAAAATATTGGTCCTCAAGTAGAGATCAAATCACGTCGTGTAGGTGGCTCTACATACCAAGTTCCCGTTGAAGTAAGAGCAGATCGTAAAGTCGCTCTAGCAATGCGCTGGATGATTGAAGCCGCTCGTAAGCGTGGTGAAAAAGGCATGAAGCTAAGATTAGCAGGCGAAGTGCTAGACGCAAATCAAAACCGTGGTTCGGCTTTCAAGAAAAAAGAAGACACACACAGAATGGCTGAAGCGAACAAAGCTTTTGCACATTTCCGCTGGTAAATTAGGAAGCACTGATGGCAAGAATTACTCCAATTAATCGTTACCGTAATGTCGGTATCATGGCGCACATTGATGCGGGCAAGACAACTACCACTGAACGTATTCTTTTGTATACGGGCCGTACTCACAAAATTGGTGAAGTGCATGACGGTGGTGCAACCATGGACTGGATGGAGCAAGAGCAAGAGCGTGGTATTACTATTACCTCAGCGGCTACAACTTGTTTCTGGAATGGCATGGACTCTCAATTTGAGGATCACCGTGTTAACATTATTGACACCCCAGGACACGTAGACTTTACTATTGAAGTAGAGCGTTCACTTAAGGTGTTAGACGGCGCTTGTGCAGTATTTTGTGCAGTTGGCGGCGTTGAGCCTCAGTCTGAAACGGTTTGGAGACAAGCTAATAAGTATAACGTTCCAAGAATTGGCTTTGTTAACAAGATGGACCGTGCTGGCGCGGACTTCTTACGTGTTTGTGAGCAAATTAAGATTCGTCTAGGCGCTAACCCAGTACCAATGCAAATCGCGATTGGTGCAGAAGAGGGTTTCGAGGGCGTTGTAGATCTTATTCGCATGAAGGCAATCTACTGGAACGAAGCAGACCAAGGCGCAACTTACGAAGTTAGAGATATTCCTGCAGAATTGCAAGACCTTGCTGACGAGAAGCGTGAGTTTATGGTTGAGTCAGCTGCAGAAGCAAATGATGAGCTCATGGAAAAATACCTTGAAGAAGGTGCATTAACCGACGACGAAATCAAAGCGGGCATTCGTACGCAAACAATTGGTAATCAAATTATTCCAATGTTCTGTGGTTCAGCCTTTAAGAACA